>CACZTH010000087.1 GCA_902784035.1 uncultured Eubacteriales bacterium | reverse complement strand
CGACCAGCTGAAGAAGATCGGCGTCACCGGCTCGAAGGGAAAGACCACCCCCACCTACATGCTCAAGCAGATCCTGGAGACCGCCGGCCATAAGACCGGCCTGATCGGGAGCATCGAGGCCCTGTCCGGGAATAAATCCCTGGATCCCGGCGGCCATACCACCACCCCCGAGAGCTATGAGATCCACCGGCTCTTCCGGGAGATGGCCGACGACGGCTGCGAGTTCGTCGTGATGGAGACCTCCTCCCAGAGCTTCAAGATGCACCGGACCGCCGGCATCACCTTCGACGTGGGCATCTTCCTCAACATCTTCCGGGACCACATCAGTCCCTGGGAACACGCCACGCTGGAGGAATACCTGGCCTGCAAGTCCGTCCTGATGAAGACCAGTAAGGTCGGCATCTGCAACTTCGACGACCCCAAGCTCCCCCACATCCTGATGGGAAACAACCTGGAGGAACTCCATACCTTCGGGTTTAATGAAGGGGCAGACGTCCGCTGCACCGGCTATAAGCCCATCCAGCGGCCGAACTACATGGGCATCGAATATGAAGTCACCGGCGAGATGGACCTGACCATCCGGGCCGGCTCTCCGGGGAAGTTCAGCGTCTATGACTCCCTGTCCGCCGCCATGGCCGCGAAGCACTTCGGCATCCCCGACAGCGTCATCGTCGACGCCCTGGACCAGGTGAAGATCCGCGGCCGGGTCGAGAAGGTCCAGATCGACGCCCCCTTCTCCGTGATCCTGGACTTCGCCCATAACGGCATCGGCATCGCCAACCTGGTGGCCGCCATGAAGGACTACGATCCCAACCACATCATCGCCGTCTTCGGGTCCGACGGCAACCGCACGAAGATCCGCCGGGCCGACGCCGGCGAGATCCTGGGCAACACCGTGGACTTCACGATCCTGACCTCCAACTGCCCCCGGGACGAGGAGGTGGAGGACATCGACCGGGAGATCATGGTCGGCCTGGACCGGACCCCCGGGAAATACATCGAGATCGTCGACCGCAGGTCCGCCATTAAATACGCCATGGACCACGCCGAGCCCGGCGACGTCATCCTTCTGATCGGGAAGGGCCACTGGGATTATGAGGAGATCAAAGGGAAAATGTATCCCTTCGACGAGCGGCAGGTCGTGACGGAGCTCTGGGACGAACTTCAGGCCGAGGGCTGGGCCCCCGGCAGATAGACCGCCGTCCCTCTGATTCATGCCGGCCCTCTGATCCATATCGACGCGCGGCGCCGCCGGAGGGTGGATATTTATCCACCCTCCGGCGGTTTTTTATTTTTCCGCGGAGACCTGGCGGCCCGCCGCGGACGGCGGCGGCTTCGGGAGGCAGGGCGCCCCGGCCGCCCGCGAGAACCCCCGGCGGGCACGGACTTCGGCCGCCCTCCCTCCCCGCCTTTGTCCAACTCCATATATTTCACTCCGGAAAAGCGATCGAAATTGACACTGGCACGGTTTTTCTTTATAATTTTTTATGTTTACAAAAAGGAGTGAATAATTATGAGCGAATATTCCATCGATCTCCAGGCCTATGGCATCACCGGCACCCCGAAGATCATCCACAACCCCAGCTACGAAGCGCTTTTCGCGGCGGAGACCGACCCCGCCCTCACCGGTTACGAGAAGGGCCAGCTCACAGAACTGGACGCCGTGAACGTCCGGACCGGCATCTACACGGGCCGGTCCCCGAAGGATAAATACATCGTCATGGACGAGCAGACGAAGGACACGGTCTGGTGGACCAGCCGGGAGTATCCGAACGACAACCACCCCATCAGCCCTAAGACCTGGGACGCTCTGAAAGCCCGGGCCGCTGAGGCCCTGAGCGGCAAGCCCCTGTACGTGGTCGACGCCTTCTGCGGAGCCAGCCGGGAGAACCGGATCGCCGTCCGCTTCATCGTCGAGGTGGCCTGGCAGGCCCACTTCGTGACCAATATGTTCATCCAGCCCACCGAGAAGGAGCTGGCCAGCTTCAAGCCGGATTTCGTCGTCTACAACGCCGCGAAGGCTAAGGTCGCCGACTATAAAGAACTGGGCCTCCACTCGGAGACCGCGGTGGCCTTCAACCTGACCTCCCGGGAGCAGGTCATCCTGAACACCTGGTACGGCGGCGAGATGAAGAAGGGCATGTTCTCCATGATGAACTACTTCCTGCCGCTGAAGGGCGTGGCCTCCATGCACTGCTCCGCCAACACCGACCTGAACGGCCAGAACACCGCCATCTTCTTCGGCCTGTCCGGCACCGGGAAGACCACCCTGTCCACCGACCCGAAAAGGCTCCTGATCGGCGACGACGAGCACGGCTGGGACGGCGACGGCATCTTCAATTTCGAGGGCGGCTGCTACGCCAAGGTCATCGACCTGGACCCCGACCAGGAGCCGGACATCTACAACGCCATCACCCGGGACGCCCTCCTGGAGAACGTGACCGTGGATGAAGCCGGGAAGGTGGACTTCCACGAGCGGTCCGTCACTGAGAACACCCGGGTCTCCTACCCCCTCCAGCACATCGACAACATCGTCCGCCCGGTCTCGAAGGCCCCCGCCGCCAAGCACGTGATCTTCCTGACCGCGGACGCCTTCGGGGTCCTGCCCCCGGTCTCCATCCTGACCCCCGAACAGGCCCAGTACTACTTCCTCTCCGGCTTCACCGCGAAGATCGCCGGCACCGAGCGCGGCATCACCGAGCCCGTGCCCACCTTCTCCGCCTGCTTCGGCCAGGCCTTCCTGGAGCTGCCCCCCGTGACCTACGCCCGGACCCTGGTCAACCGGATGACCGCCAGCGGCGCCAACGCCTACCTGGTCAACACCGGCTGGAACGGAACCGGGAGCCGGATCTCCATCCGCGACACCCGGGGCATCATCGACAGCATCCTGACCGGCGACGTCCTCCTGGCCGCCACGAAGGAGATCCCCTTCTTCCACCTGGAGGTGCCCACCTCCCTGCCCGGCGTCGACTCCGGCATTCTGGACCCCCGGGACACCTACGATGACCCCGCCGAATGGACCCGCCGGGCCCAGGACCTGACCCAGCGCTTCCTCCGCAACTTCCAGAAGTATGAAGGGACAAAGGCAGGCCGACGCCTCGCGCCGGCAGGCCCCTCGCTCTGACGCGGGCGCGGGACGCCCTACGGACTCCACATATTACATCGCCGCATGCTACTCGCTCTGACGCGGGCGCGGGACGCCCGCCGATATGATGATCGTCTGCCCGGCCGGGCCCTTGAACCGGGCCCGGCCGCGGTGTCTTCGGGACCGGCTTTAGGGTTCGATTGAAGGGCCCGGCCGCGGTGTCTTCGGGACCGGGGACGCCCGCCGGGGCGCCTTTGTCCCTCTTCTTATTAGAATGAAAGGATCGCCATGAGATACTACACCCTCCAGATCGACGGCAAAGAACAGGTGGCCGCCAGCGCTGACGGCCAGGCCCTCTTCCTCCTGCCGGACTTCCCGGACATGAACGCCCTGATCGAGGCCGGCGGGATCTCTGAGATCCCCGCGGACGCTCCGGAGGCCGGTCCGGGCGCGGTCGTTCTGGCTCCCATCCCCCGGCCCAGGCAGGACATCCTCTGTCTGGGCATCAACTACGCCGCCCACGCCGAGGAATCCGCCCGCTTCTCCCAGGCCGCCTTCGGAGGCGACCGTCCCTATCCCATTTTCTTCTCCAAGCGGACCGCCTGGTGTCCCGGGCCCGGCGCGCCCATCCCCAGCCACGCGGACATCGTGGATTCTCTGGATTATGAGTGCGAGCTGGGCGTGGTCATCGGGAAAGCCGCGTCCAGGGTCTCCCGGGCGGAAGCCGGCGCCCATGTCTTCGGCTATACCATCGTGAACGACGTCAGCGCCCGCAACCTCCAGACCCGCCATAAACAGTGGTATTTCGGAAAAAGCCTGGACGGCTTCACCCCCATGGGCCCCTGCATCGTCTCGGCGGACGAGTTCGCCTTCCCGCCGGCCCTGCCCATCCGCTGCCGGGTGAACGGGGAGCTCCGCCAGAACTCGACCACGGATCTCCTGATCACCAGCATCCCTGAGATCATCGAGATGGTCTCCCAGGGCATGACCCTGACCGCCGGCACCGTGATCGCCACCGGCACCCCCGCCGGCGTGGGCATGGGCATGGAACCGCCCCAGTTCCTGAAGGCCGGGGACCTGGTCACCTGCGAGATCGAGGGCATCGGAATCCTGGAGAACCGGGTGGCGGACTGAAGACCGAGGCCGGAGACGAACGGCCGCGCCGCGGGGCTGGGGCCGCCGCGCGTCAACATGAAACAGACGGGACTGCCGCGCGCGGCGGTCCTTTTTTCGCGCGCGGGGCTTGACATCCGCCCTCCTTCCTGCTATATTGATGTCACCAAGTTTCATCTTCCTTGAAATTTAATGACACTTATCTGCGCGCCGCGCAGTCCTCATAGATCGGCCTCCGGAGCCGTGATCCGGAAGGAGACCCCATGACATTTTCCGAGAAGCTCCGCCGCCTCCGGCGGGAGAAGGGCATGACCCAGGCCGGCCTGGCCGCCGCCGTCGGCGTCAGCAAGCGCACCATCGCCGGCTATGAGGCCGATGGCCGCTATCCGAAGGATCGGGCCCTCTACGACCGGCTGGCCGACGTCCTGGGCTGCCCCCGGGACTACCTGCTGACCGAGGGCGAACGCTTCATCAGTGAAGCCGGGGAACGCTACGGGGCCCGCGGCCGGCGCCAGGCCGAAGAGGCAGTGAACACCCTCTCCGGCATGTTCGCCGGCGGTGAGCTTTCCGATGAGGACCGGGACGCCGTTCTGCGGGCCCTCCAGCAGGCTTACTGGGACAGTAAGGAAGAGAATAAGAAGTACACCCCCTTCCATTTCCGGGAGGAAGACTGACCGGCCGCGCGCCGCGCCGGAGGAACACCATGACTGATTCGAGAAACATCCTGACGCGGGCTGAGGCCCTGGTCCGGGCTTCTGAGACCCGGGATCCCGACGTCATCGCCCGCGACCTGGGCGTCCGCGTCTATGACAACCTGGAGGCTCCTTCCCTTCTGGGCATGTACTGCTGCCGCTGGCGGACCCGTTTCGTCCTTCTGAACAGCCGGTTAGACAGCCGGACCCGCCGGATCGTCCTGGCCCACGAACTGGGTCACGACCAGCAGCACCGGGCCCTGGCGCGGGCCGGCGGCCTCCAGGAGTTCAGCCTCTTTAACATGCGGAGCCGGACAGAATATGAAGCGAACGCCTTCGCCGCCCACCTGCTCCTGGACACAGAGGAATTCCTGGCCTGCGTCCGGGAGGGCTGGGACACCGTCCAGACCGCCAGCCGCCTGGACACGAACATCAACCTGGTCCTTATTAAAGCCGCCGAGCTCAACCATCTGGGCTGGGACCTCCGCATGCCCGAGGAGCCCGACAGCTGCTTCCTGAAGAAGACCGATCCCAACTGATTCTCTTTTTTTACCCCTTTCGAGAACATATGTTCTCATTTAACAAAAAAACGCCCCGGCCAGCGGCCGGCCGCGCCCACCTTCCATATCCGGATTTCGCGCACAGATTACACACTCAGATTCCACGGCCGGCTTCCGCACCCGGCTTCCGCACCTGTCCGAAAGGAGGTCCCCATGTCATCCCCCGTCTATCTCTGCATCGACCTGAAATCCTTCTACGCCTCTGTCGAATGCGTGGCCCGGGGCCTGGATCCCCTGAAGGCCCGCCTCCTGGTGGCCGATGAGGGCCGTACAGACGGCACCATCTGCCTGGCCGTCTCCCCTGCCCTGAAAGCGCTCGGCGTCCCCGGCCGGCCACGCCTCTTCGAAGCCAAACAGGCCATCCGCCTGGCCGAGGCCCAGCTCCACCGGAAGATCGATTATCTGGTCGCCCGCCCCAGGATGCGCGCCTATATCGAATGCTCCGCGAAGATCTACGCCATCTACCTTCGCTGGTTTTCCCCCGAGGACATCCATGTCTACTCCATCGACGAGGTCTTCATCGACCTGACCCCCTACCAGTCCCTTTACCGAATCCCACCCCGGGACCTGGCCGTCCGGGTCATCCACCAGGTCCTGCGGGAGACCGGCATCACCGCGACCTGCGGCATCGGCCCCAACCTCTACCTGGCGAAGGTGGCCATGGACATCGTGGCCAAACACCTGGACCCGGACGACGACGGGGTCCGGATCGCCCAGCTGGACGAACTCTCCTACCGGCGCCTGCTCTGGGACCATCTGCCCATCACCGATTTCTGGCAGATCGCCGGCGGCATCTCCCGCCGCCTGGCCCGCTACGGCATGCGGACCATGGGAGATGTGGCCGCCATGTCTCTTCAGGACGAGGAATTCCTCTACCGTCTCTTCGGCATCAACGCGGAGCTTCTCATCGATCACGCCTGGGGCCTGGAGCCCTGTACCATGTACGACATCAAGCACTACCGCCCGGACGGCCATTCCGCCTCCAGCGGTCAGGTCCTCCCCCGGGCCTACGCTCCCGAAGAGGCCCTCCTGGCCGTGAAGGAGCAGGCCGAAGTTCTGTCCCTCCGCCTCCTGGAGGAGCGCCGGGTAGGCAGCAGCCTGACCCTCTGCCTG
>CACZTH010000086.1 GCA_902784035.1 uncultured Eubacteriales bacterium | reverse complement strand
GCGGAAACGCTCATCCTGCTCGGCCAGGACGGAGAGGGGCATGCCCCGGAAGCTGACGCAGGACCAGGGGGCGAACTGGGAGTTGCCGTGCTCGCCCAGCATGAAGGCGGTGATGGACTGGGCGTCCATCTCGGTGGCTTCGGACAGACGGGCGATCAGCCGGTTGGTGTCAAGGCCGGTGCCGGTGCCGAAGACATGACCCTCTGGCAGGCCCAGGTTCAGGGCGATCTCCCGCGTCACCACATCGCAGGGGTTGGTGATGTTGATGACGAAGCCCTTGAAGCCGGCCTCCCGGACCCTGTCCACCCAGGTGTGGACGGTGGGGATGGTGAAGCGGAGCTCCGAAGTCCGGTCCTCGTTCCCGATCAGGAGGGTGATCTTACCGGCGGAGTGGAAGATCACATCGCATGCGGCCGCGTCCTCATAGCTGCCTGTCCGGACCCGGACCCGCCGGGGCAGCATGGGAACGGTGTCAAAAAGATCCTGGCACTCGCTCACCGCCTTCTGTTCATTACTGTCCACCAGCACGATCTCGTCGACCAGGCCCTGAACGGCGAGCGCGTACATGATATGGGCGCCTACGTGGCCCATGCCGATGATTGCTGCTTTCTGCAGTCTCATAATAGATAGCCTCCTGTTCTACTTTTGTTCAAAACACAAAAAGTATTGTATTCTTTTTAGTACCGCAGTTCAAGTGTATATTCTGTGCATAAATAAACACATTTAGTTCCGCCCCGGCAACAGCTCTTTCGGGCTGGCCGGAAGAATGGTATGATAGAGGCCGGAATGAAAAAAGGAGACGACATGGACATTTACCTGATCCGCCACGGGCAGACCGATTATAATGTAGCGCACAGACTCCAGGGCCAGCGGGACACGGACCTGAACGACCGGGGCCGGGCCCAGGCCAGGGAAGGAGCCGCCTTCCTGAGAGGCAGGGGCATTCACATCGCCCACGTCTATTCCAGCCCCCTGAAGAGGGCCGTGGAGACAGCGGAGATCATGACCGGCATCCCCCGGGACCGGTTCACCCTGGATGACCGGCTGAAGGAGATCGATTTCGGCCCTGTGGAAGGGGAGGTCTGGGAAGAGCTGGGAGACGTCTTCTCGGATTACATCGATGACCCCTGGGCCAATCCGCCCTTCGATGGGATCGAGCCCGTTCCTCATCTATTGGAGCGGACAAAGGCCTTCCTTCAGGCGCTCTACGCCTCGCCGGAGCCGGGTCCGGTCCTGATCGCCACCCACGGCATGACCCTCCACGCCCTCCTGGTCAACATGGACAGCCGGGACCGCTGGATCGAGCCGACCGGAAACTGCACCGTCTACCACTGCGAGACCCGGGAAGACGGCGTGACGCCCCCCGTCCAGCTGACAGCCACAGGCCCCACCTTCGGCTGATTTTCGTACAGCCGGCGCGCTCGGCCCCGCCTTCGGCGGCCTCCCGCCCAACTGATCTGAACGGGCCCTGTCTTCGTCTGATTTCCTCAGCCGGAAGGCGGGGCCTTCTGTTGCGCGCGGTCAGAAATAATGATAGATTTTTCGATTCCAGGGCATAAATTTTACAGGCAATACTCATGGAAGGGGAATGTGATCATGAAGAAGAATAAAACGCTCAGGGACCTCCTGGTCTATACGGCGAAGGGTCTGGCCCAGGTGGAAGAGGCCTACCAGGCCCAGCAGGGCGCGGCCTACGACGGCGCGGAGGACCAGATCGTCCGCGGCTTGGCTTTTTCCGCCTCCGCTTCAGCGGAGCCTCTGGAAATGGAGCGGGAGATCCACAGGGCGGTGGATCTCCGGGACCAGATTCTGGAGGAGACCGCGCCCCTGGAGAGCTTCGGCGACGAAGTCTACTGGGAAGTCCCGGAGGAGGGGCTCCGGGGAGCGAACGGGCTTTACGGGACGGAGGGCACCTATGACGAGGATGTCCGGAGCCTTCGGGCCATCACCATCGAGGCGGTTCAGGGGATCAGCGGCTGGCTGGTCCAGGCGGAGGCCCTGGGGAAGCGGGATGAAGAGGCCCGGGCCTTCGTGGTCCGCGCTCTGGCGGCGGCTGCCCGGGATGAAACGAGTGTGGGCGACCTCCTGAACCTGACCCTGGAAGCCGGGAAGTACGCGGTGGCGGCGATGGCCGACCTGACGGAGGGCAGGGCGGCCGCTTCCGATGAGGCGAACTCAGCGGCGGAAGACAGCCTCAGCCTCTATGAAGGCGCCATTGGCGGCGCCATCCGGTCCGACGCACTGGGGCGGCTGATCATCATGACAGGCACG
>CACZTH010000085.1 GCA_902784035.1 uncultured Eubacteriales bacterium | reverse complement strand
GGAATGGTAGAATGCCCGGGAAC
This sequence comes from uncultured Eubacteriales bacterium, assembly GCA_902784035.1. Classification (GTDB taxonomy): domain Bacteria; phylum Bacillota; class Clostridia; order Peptostreptococcales; family Anaerovoracaceae; genus Aminicella. Next base: position 17,455 of record CACZTH010000085.1, on the reverse strand, counting down.
GGTAGAATGCCGCCTGGGAATGGTAGAATGCCCCCTTGACGGGCGGTTGGAATCGTGCTATAGTGTTTAAGCTGCAGTTTAACGCGGCGAAATGGTTCGTGGGCCTCCGGCCCCGTGAAGAAAGAAGGTATCAGCATGAAGGAAGGAATCCATCCCAAGTACGTGGACTGTAAAGTTACTTGCGCATGCGGAAACACTTTTATGACCAAGTCGCTCAAGCCGGAAATGAGACTTGACGTCTGCTCTCAGTGTCATCCGTTCTTTACAGGCCAGCAGAAGTTCACCAACCGCGGCGGCCGTGTCGAGAAGTTTAAGAAGAAGTTCAACCTCGACTAAGCGCCGGTTCGGCCGGAAGAATTTCAAGGGGGTGTCTCAAAAGTGGTGATTTGCCACTGATGAGACACCCCCTTTTTCATATGTCTATCTTCGGACCCTGGCGGACCGGACCGGAGACCAGGCCTTAGCGTAGTAGTAGCGGCCGTTCACGATCTTATAGGGACGGATCTGGAAGTAGTAGGTACGGCCGCGCTGTAGACGGCGGACGGTATGGGAGGCGGCCCGGGAGCTGCGGATGAAGGAGGATTTAGGGCTCTTCATGCTGCGGACGGTGGACCAGCGGATCTGGTAGCCGTGGATGTGACGGGCGGTCTTCCAGCGGAGGGAGACGGACTTCACGCCGCCGGACGCCCTGGTGAGGGAGGTCCCGGCGGGAACGATGCGGAAATTGGCCTTCCGGGTGCCGGTGTAGTGGCCGGTGCCCCGGATCACGACGGTGGCTGTGCCGATGCTCGTGTTCTTATAATAGGTGAGTGTATAGTCAGTGCCCTTCTTCAGCGTTTTCCCGCCGCAGGTCACGGTGACAGCGGGCTGGCGGCGGCGGCCGGTGTAGGTCTGGGTGCCGGGCGCCTTGATTTTAGACTTCGACAGGCTGGTGGTAAGGGGCTTGTAGACTCTGGCCGCGGTGATGGTGGCGGGTTTCGCCGCCGGGGTGTCCGCCCCGCCCATGGTCCCCTGGGTCTGGGCGGGGGCAGAGGTCCCCGCGCTGGCCTCGCTGCCAGCGGTGTCGGGATCGCCCGCGGTTCGGACCAGGCTGAGGCCGGCAGTACTGCCGTTCACGGTGATGGCCATATCCGGGGCGAAGGTGTTCTTTCCGGTGGGCTGGAGGGTGATGACGGCGGCGTAGTAATAGTCATAGCGGAAGGACTCCCCCGCCTTCATGGGGGTGAAGAGGTCCTGGACCGCCTGCATGTTCAGCGTTTTCCCCTTCGCCGCGGAAGCGGGGAGCTTCTTCCAGGTGACCGTACTGACGGTCATGCGGCCGTAGGAGACCGGGGTCGTCTGAGCCGAGGCGGTCACTACGGCCGCCCGGCCGACTTGGGGGGCGGTGACGCTCAGGTTCGCCTTCCGGAGGACGGCCGCCTGGGTAAACCGGTCCAGGTCGTCTGTGTACCACCAGTCCCCGTCCACGTCCGGCGGGAGCCCGTCGACGGTCGTCGTCGAGCTGTACTGCCACATCTCGTAGCGGCCGCCGTATTCGCATTTCTTATAGTACTGGGCAACCCAGACCGGGATCTCCGCGGCGTCGATCCGGGCCATGTCCAGGTGATTGACCAGGAAATTCAGGTTCCCGTAGATCATGGGGGTGTAGCCGGCGGCCCGGACCTTCCGCGCGAAGGCGAGGACATTGTCCGTGGCGGCTTTTTTCGAAAGCTTGGCCTTCGTCAGCCTGCCGGAAGAGCCGCCAGAGAACTCATAGTCCATTACCACAGGCATGGTGATCAGGTCTTGATAGGGGGCCAGGACTTTCACGGCCAGGGCGGCCTCCACCTCGGCTTCCTTCACGGAAATCGCCTGGGAGAAGACATAGGCCCCAGTCTTCATGCCCGCCTTCGCCGAGTTGACCAGGTTCCGCTGGTAGTATTTATCTGTTGCCAGGGTCCCGGCCGCCCCGTAGCCCCGGTAGGCCACCCGAACCATGGCGAAGCGGACGCCGGAGTTGGTGTAAGCCTTCTGGAAGTCAACGCTGGGCCCGTCGTAGGCGGAGACATCGATCCCCTTCACGGCGCTGATGGTGGTTCCGGCACCGGACGTGTCGGTTCCTCGGGAAGGCGTCAGGCAGGCGGCCAGGCCCAGGAGGCAGAGACAGGCGGCGAGGAGCGGGGTGAGGGTATGGGAGAACAGGGATCGGTTCAGGGGAAACACGGCATGACCTTTCTGTGCGGGGAGCGGCGGATGGGCTGGCGGCGGAGGGATGAAACCGGTGAGCCTGCAGCGTTTTTTTCATTTTATACCGGGTCCCGGGGCATGGCAAGTCGGGTCCGGCGCGGGAGCGGGAACGCGGGCGGATGCCCGCCCGTCCGGGGTTATTTTGTCCTTCCCGCCCAGGCTTCCCATGATCGGAGAAGTGTGATAAACTATACAATCAGAGTAAAACAAAAAGATACACAGAGGAGTAGCGATGTTCGAGAAGCTTGGCGCCGTTGCGGACAGATATCAGGAGCTCACCGGCCTGGTGGCGGACCCGGAGGTCATCAGCAACCAGCAGGTGTGGCAGAAATATATGAAGGAGATGGGCGAGATGGAGCCCATCGTGAAGAAGTACGGAGAGTACTCGAAGGCGGAGGAGGAGCTTGCCTTCGCGAAGGAGGTCCTTCAGAACGAGAGCGACGAGGAGCTCCGGGAGATGGCGAAGGAAGAGGTCAGCGAGCAGGAGAAGGCTCTGGAGACCCTGGGCCAGGAGCTGAAGGTCCTGCTGATCCCGAAGGACCCGAACGATGAGCGGAACGTCATCATGGAGATCCGCGCCGGGGCCGGCGGAGAAGAGGCAGCGCTGTTCGGGGCGGACCTCCTCCGCATGTATACCCGTTACGCGGAGCGCCGGGGATTCAAGATCGAGACCTTAGGCATCTCCGACACCGGCATCGGCGGGATTAAGGAAGCTTCTATCCTGATTAAGGGGAAAGGGGCTTATTCCCGGCTGAAGTTCGAGAGCGGGGTTCACCGGGTCCAGCGGGTCCCGGAGACCGAGACCGCCGGCCGGATCCACACCAGCACCGCCACCGTGGCGGTCCTGCCCGAAGTCGACGACGTGGAGGTCCACATCGACCCGAACGACGTGAAGGTGGACGTCTACCGGGCCTCCGGGAACGGCGGCCAGTGCGTCAACACCACCGACTCCGCCGTCCGTCTGACCCACCTGCCCACGGGCATCGTGGTCACCTGCCAGGATGAGAAGTCCCAGATTAAGAACCGGGAGAAGGCCATGAAGGTCCTGAAGGCCCGGATCTACGACATGATGCAGCAGGAGCAGAACGCGAAGATCGCCGCTGAGCGTCGGGAGCAGGTGGGCTCCGGCGACCGGAGCGAGCGGATCCGTACCTATAACTTCCCTCAGGGGAGAGTCAGCGACCATCGGATCGGCCTGACCCTCTATAAACTGGACGCCATCCTGGACGGAGACCTGGATGAGATCATCGACGCCCTGATCACCGATGACCAGGCGAAGAAGATGGAAGGAGCGGAGGTCGCATGAACACCCGCCGCCTGGGGGGATCTCCCCGGGACATCGAGGAAGCGGCCGCTGTCATCCGGGCGGGAGGCCTGGCAGCCTTCCCCACCGAGACGGTTTACGGTCTGGGGGCTGACTGCTTCAACGAGGCCGCCGTCCGCCAGATCTATGTGGTGAAGGGCAGGCCGAAGGACAACCCCTCCATCTGCCACATCGCGGACACCGGAGACCTGGGCGTTCTGGCCGCCCGGATCACCCCCGATATGGAACGGCTGGCGGAGATTTTTTGGCCGGGTCCCATGACCATGATCGTCCCGAAGACCCCTGGGGTCCCCCTCGTGACCACCGGCGGTCTGGAGACTGTGGGTGTCCGGCTTCCCCGGAATGAAACCGCCCGCGCCCTGATCCGCGCCGCCGGCGTCCCCATCGCCGCCCCCAGCGCCAACCTGTCGGGCCGGCCCAGCCCCACCACCGCGGACCACGTGCTGTCCGACCTGGGCGGGCGGATCGCCTGCGTCTTAGACGGAGGACCCTGCCAGGTGGGCATAGAGTCCACCGTCATCGACATGACCGGAGACCAGCCCATGATCCTCCGGCCCGGGTATCTGACAAAGGCTGACTTTGAGTGCGCTCTGGGGAAGGAGGTCCTTCTGGATCCCACGCTGAACATCCCGCCGGATCCGGCCCGGGGCGACTTCCATCCGAAGGCGCCCGGCCAGAAATATAAGCATTACGCCCCGAAGGCGCCCATGATTATTTTCGACGGGTCTCCGGACCGTGTCCGGGCCGCCATCGAGGAGGAGCGGTCAGCGCGGGCGGCCCGGGGCCAGCTCGTGAAGGTGATCGCCTTCCGGGAGGATCAGGAGAAGGACGCGGCGAGGCTGTTTTTCGCGGAGCTTCGGGACGCGGACCGGGAAGGCGCGGATGTCATTCTGGCGGCAGCCCTGCCCCAGGAGGGCCTGGGCTTCTCTGTCATGAACAGGATGTTGAAGTCGGCCGGCTTCAACGTCAGAAAGGTATAGGAATTCATATGAAGATGGTAGTTGGGAGCGATCACGCGGGCTACGGCCTGAAGCTGAAGGTCACGGAGCATCTGAAGAAGAAGGGCATCGAGGTCATCGATGTGGGCTGCTATTCGGAAGAGTCGGTGGACTATCCGGTCTTCGGGAAGAAGACGGGAGAGGCCCTGATGGCGGGGGAAGGAGACCTGGGCATGGTCTTCTGCGGATCCGGCATCGGGATCTCCATGGCGGCCAATAAGGTGAAGGGGGTCCGCTGCGCCCTGGTCACTTCGGTGGAAATGGCCAGGCTGGCCAAGCAGCACAATAACGCCAACATGCTGGCCATGGGCGGCCGTCTGACCGACCCTCAGCTGGCCTGTGACATGACCGACGCCTGGCTGGCGGAAACCTACCTGGGCGGTCACCACCAGAAGCGCGTGGACATGCTGAACGAGATGTAAGGACCGTTCCCCGAGCGGGCGGGGCGCGCCGGGCGCGGGCGGAGCGAGTTTTGTCAGAAATTAATATAAGGAAGAGAAAATGATCCAGATCCCAGATAATATCAGTAAGTACGACAATGTCTATGACGTCCTGAAGGAACGGGGCTTCATCGAGCAGGTCACCGACGAAGAGAAGGTGCGGGACCTCCTGGGCAAAGAGAAAATCAAGTTCTACATCGGCTTCGACCCGACGGCGGACTGCCTTCACGTAGGCCATTTCATGCAGATCATCATTCTGGCCTACATGCTGAAATACGGACATACTCCGGTCGCCCTCCTGGGCGGCGGCACCGGCATGATCGGCGACCCCTCCGGCAGGACGGACATGCGGAAGCTCATGGACACGGCCACCATCGACCATAACTGCGAGCAGTTTAAGAAGCTTTTCGACAGGTTTCTCCCCTTCGACGACGAGTGGAAGTACGAGGGGAACGAGGGCGTCTTCACCCCCGGCCACCAGAACCGGGAGCCCCTGCCCGGCCGGTGCATCAGCGTCAACAACGCCGCCTGGCTCCGCAACCTGAATTTCGTGGAGTTCATGCGGACCATCGGGAAGGACTTCAACGTGAACCAGATGCTCCGGTCTGAGGCTTTCAAGCAGCGGATGGCCCGGGAGAACGGCCTTTCCTTCTTCGAGTTCGGATACATGCTGATGCAGGGGTACGATTTCATGGTCATGGCCCGGGACTTCGACGTGAAGATGGAGTTCGGCGGCAACGACCAGTGGTCCAACATCATCGCCGGCATCGACCTGGCCCGGAAGGAGTGCGATAAGGAGGTCTACGGCATGACCTTCGCCCTCCTGACCAACAGCGAGGGCAAGAAGATGGGAAAGACCGGGAAGGGCGCCCTCTGGCTCTCCGCTGACCGGACCTCCCCCTACGAGTTTTACCAGTACTGGCGGAATGTGGGTGACGCTGATGTGGAGAAATGCCTGCGGATGCTGACCTTCCTGCCTATGGATGAGGTCCGCCGCCTGGCTTCTCTGGAGGGCGCGGAGATCAACCAGGCGAAGGAGATCCTGGCCTACGAGGTCACGAAGATGGTCCATGGGGAGGAAGAGGCGAAGGCGGCCCAGGAGGCTGCCCGGTCCGCCTTCGGCGGCGGCGCGGACGCCGGCAGCGTCCCCAGTCTCACCGTGTCCGAGGATCAGGCGGCGAAGGGCGTCGGCCTTCTGACCCTGATGAAGGACGCCGGGCTGGCCTCCTCGAACGGGGAAGCCCGCCGGTTCGTGGAACAGGGCGGCGTCACCATCGACGGAGAGAAGGTCACCGATGCCCGGCTGACCGTGACGAAGGAGATGCTGGAGGGGGACGGTCTGGTCCTCCGGAGAGGGAAGAAGAAGGTTATCCGGATCACCCTGAAGTAGGCGGTCCGGCGCGGGGGCCGGAAGGCCGGTTCGGGAAAGCCGGATCGGACGTGCCGGCTCCCTTCTTTTCGAGATGTTTGTGCACATGAATATGGACATAGCGATTTGTTAGATTCTTTCAATATTTCGTGTCTGTTTGGCTTGTTTTTTCATGTGTAGGATGATAAATTAGTGCTGATTAAAGAAAATAAAATATTTATGCTGCAGCAGAAAGCGCTCTGAGGAGCGGTCAGCTGATCCCGCGGGATCGCCGGTGGGCAGCGCTTACGACTTGATGGAGGAAAGAATGGCTAGAATTTGGGGTAAGAAAGCGCGCAATCGGGAAGTGATCATGAATGCCGCTAAGAAACTTTTCGAGGCGGACGGCATGGACAGGATTACGTTCAGCGACATCGCGAAGGAGGCGGGGATGTCGAGGACGACGATCTTCAACCATTTTCCGACTATTGGCGACCTCATGCTGGCGATGGTAGATGATGAATTCCAGAATCTGCTGGATTATTATGAAACGACCCGGCTGGAGGGCCGGGAACTGATCATGGCCCTGTTCAACCGGCTGATCGATGACACCTGTGACCATCCCGTCCTGTCCGCGAAATTGATCTCGGTGCTGATGATCAACCGGGAGGAGCACCATGTGCTGGGAGCCTTCACGGACCTGATCCGCGTTAATCTGCCGGAGGATATGAATGACGAGCAGAAGGCCGATGTGGTGACCATGCTGATCGGGAATTACCTGGGCCTGATCTCCTGCCAGGTCCTGCAGAAGGATGGTTTCAATAAGAATAAGATGAAGAGGCGCTTCGCCCTCCTCAGCGCGAAAGTTTTTTAACAGCTGACGATGTATACAAGCCTCCGGACCGGATCCGGGGGCTTTTTTCTAAGATCGTCCCGGCAGAAGGGAAATGAAGGAGGTCTTATGGAAACGTTCGAGCTCATCCGAAAATTCGCGGCGGTCCTGGCGGACCTGCCCTACAGCCTGGGCGACATACCCCGGCTGTTTCTGAAGAGGGAGGATAAGATCTATGCCACCATGGCGGGCGCTGACCTGACCAGGCTCGCCCCCTTCGACGTGGGCGATGTCACGGGCCTGGACATCCTGGAGGCGGCGGTTCTGAAGGAGCTGAAAGGCCGGGACGCCCTGGTCTCCGTCCGGTCCCCCTACGCCTCCATCTGCGCCGACAGCGGCCGGGAGGTCCCGGTGATCCTGGACGACATGGCCCAGATCATCGGCGGGCCCCTGAAGGTCGTTCCCCACCAGGTGCGGCCCCTGGCCAGGGCCCTCCGGAAGGCGGACGGGGCCCTGGTGGAGCGGGAAAGCCTGATCACCTGCGGCCGCAGCCTGTACGAGGCCTGTGTAGCTCTGACCGTGGCGGAGAAGTCCGCGGAGGTGGTCCTGAAGGCCTCTGTCATCGGAGGCGCGCGGGCCCTGGCCCCGTCTGTGGTCAGGAAAGAGCGACGCTTCTATGAAGAGAAATATTCCAAGGCGGAGAAGGAGCGTCATGATGATGAAGAACGATGAGAACAGCCTCCGGGTCCTGGTACGGGACTATGGGCTGAAGCTCCAGGCCACCGGCCTGGTCCAGGGGACCTGGGGCAACCTGTCCGTTCGGCTGGATGAGGATACCATGCTGGTAACGCCCTCCGGCCTGGCTTACGACCGGATCCGTCCCGAGGACATCGTGAAGGTGGACATCCGGACCCTGGCCTATGAAGGGAACCTGAAGCCTACTTCAGAGAAGACCCTTCACGCTGGCATTTACCGGATCCGGGATGACGCGGGCGCGGTGATCCATACCCACAGCACTTACTGCAGCATTTTCGCCGCCTCCCTCATGCCCCTCCCTGTAGAGGATGAAGAACTCCGGGCCGAGCTGGGAGACGTGCTGGCGGTCTCTGAGCACGCACTGGCCGGGACCGATGAGCTGACGGAGAATACCCTCCGCGCCCTGGGCGCCGGGGCGGGCTGCCTCATGGCTCACCACGGGATGATCTGTGTGGGCCGGAACATGGCGGAGGCCTTCGACCGCTGCCAGGCGGCGGAAGAGGCGGCGAAACGGTATATCGACAGCAGATGGGATATTGAATGAACGGACTGACTTCAGAGCAGGTTCGGGAGCGGATGGACCAGGGCCTCGTGAACGAGGACGTGGGCTCCTCCACCGGGACCGTCTCCAGCATCATTAAAGATAACGTACTGACCTACTTCAACCTGATCTTCACCGTCCTGGCGGTCCTCCTGATCCTGGTGGGCTCCTGGAAGGATCTGACCTTCATGCTGATCGTGGTGGCGAATACGGTGATCGGCATTCTGCAGGAAGTCCGGTCGAAGAACACTCTGGACAAGCTGAAGTTCGAGAAGATGCCCCGGGCGCAGGTCTACCGGGACGGGATCCTGACGGAGGTCCCTGCCCAGGAGCTGGTCCAGGACGATGTGATCTTCCTGGGGGCCGGGGACAGGATCCCGGCTGATGCGAAGCTCCTGGCCGGGTCCCTCCAGGTGAACGAATCCCTGATCACCGGAGAATCGGATGAGGTGAAGCGGGGGCCGGGGGACGGACTCTACTCCGGCAGTTTCGTCGTGTCCGGAGAAGGGGCCGCCCGTCTGACCCAGGTGGGTAAGGATGCCTACATCAATAAACTGACCCTGGAGGCTACGAAGACCTCGAAGAAGGACACCCGGTCACAGATGGTGAAGTCTCTGGACCGACTGGTCATGGTCATCGGCATTCTGATCATCCCCATCGGGATTATCCTTTTCGTTCAGCAGTACGCCGTCATGCACCAGAGCTTCCGGGCCAGCGTCATCTCCATGGTAGCCGCCGTCCTGGGCATGGTTCCGGAGGGCCTCTACATGATGGCCAGTGTGGCCATGGTGGTCAGCGCCGTCCGCCTGGCTCAGAACCAGGTTCTGGTTCAGAACATGCGCTGCATCGAGACCCTGGCGCGGGTGGATGTCCTCTGCGTGGATAAGACCGGAACCATCACCGAGAACGATATGCAGGTGGCGGACATGACGGTTCTGGATCCGGACCTGACCGATGACGACGTGGACCTGCTGATCTCCGATGTGGCGGGGGCCCTGTCTCCCGACAACGCCACCATGAAGGCCCTTCAGGCCCGGTTCACCCGGACCTCCGATCGGACCCCCCTGACTGTCTGCCCGTTTTCCTCCCGGTATAAGTATTCCGGCGCGTCCTTCGAGGACGGGAACTTCGCCCTGGGCGCTCCGGATTATGTGCTGGGCGACTACGCCGCTCCCTACCAGGCGGCCATCGACGAGGCCAGCCGCCAGGGCTACCGGGTCCTGGCCTTCGTCCTGACCGAGCAGGTCCCGGATGGTCATCCTCTGACCGGCCGGGTCCGGCCCCTGGCGCTCCTTTACCTGCGGAACCCCATCCGGGAGTCCGCTCCGAAGACCTTCGCCTTCTTCCGGGAGAACGGGGTCCAGATTAAGGTCATCTCCGGCGACAGCCCGGAGACCGCCTCCCAGGTAGCCCTTCAGGCCGGCATCGAGGGCGCGGGCCGGTATGTGGACGCCCGGACTCTGGCCGACCAGGCCGCCTGTGACCGGGCCGTCTCCGACTACACCGTCTTCGGCCGGGTGACCCCCGACCAGAAGCGGATGCTGGTCCGCGCCCTGAAGAAGCAGGGGAAGACCGTCGGCATGACCGGCGACGGTGTGAACGACATCCTGGCCTTCCGCGACGCTGACACCTCCGTTGCCATGGCCTCCGGCAGCGAGGCGGCCGCCAACGCCGCCCAGATGGTCCTCCTGGACTCCGACTTCGGCCACATGCCCAGCGTGGTCGCCGAGGGCCGCCGGGTCGTCAATAATATCATCAAGACCGCCACCCTCTACCTGACTAAGAACATCTTCTCTCTGCTCCTGGCTATTTTCTCCATGGTCTCGGTCCTCCGTTACCCCCTCCAGCCCTCCCAGATCACCCTGATCAGCATGTTCACCATCGGCATGCCCAGCTTCGTGCTCTCTCTGGAGCCGAATAAGAAGAAGATCGAGGGCTCCTTCCTGGGCACGGTCTTCCGAATGGCCCTGCCAGCCGGCATCACGGTCTTCCTGAGCGTCTCCGCCCTGCTGTTCTTCGGTCAGGTCATGGAGATCCGCCAGTCCAGCATCTCCACCGCCGCCTCCGGCCTGGTGGCGCTGGTGGAATTCCTGATTCTGGCCCGGGTGGCCCAGCCGATGAACCGGACCCATACGATCATGATGTGCGTCATGGTGGGAGGCTTCTTCTACACGATCCTCTTCCACAACGAGCTGTTCGGGATCAGCCCCATGAACGGCCAGTGCGTCCTGCTTCTGATCGTCTTCCTGATCGCGACCGAGGCCCTGTTCCGTTACTTCTACAAGTTCACCTCCTTCCTGGGCATGGTTCTGACAAAGGCGGGCCGCGCCGCCCGGTCGAAGTCAGGTTCCTCCGCCGGCCGGAGCCGCGGCGGCTCTCCCGCCGCCGGACAGGGCGCGTCTGGCGGGTCCGCCGCGTCGGCAAGCGCGCCTTCCGCTAACGGAGCGGCAGCCGCTTCCGCCCAGGAATCAGCCGTGCCCGCTCCTGCAGACGCGGGGAATCCCCCGCCGAAAAATGACCTGATGAAACGCTGAAATCTGCTTGCAAAACCAATACGCCCAGAGTATAATTCTAACTGCGTCATCTCTTGATGGCGCGGTTTTTTCGTGAGCATGGAAACAGCGCCGACCGGAATCCCGGGGCGGCGGGCCGGCCCACGGAAGAAGCGGACGGGAGCGGCGGAAGCCGCGGCCGGCCGTGCCCGCGGTCCCGATTCTCACGGCGGACGGCGGGGATCCGCGAAGCAGGACGGATGCGTCCGGTGCGCAGCGGGCTAATCAATTTTAGCGATGCCGACCAGGAACGGCGCCGGGCTTCCAGCGTTGGTCTCAGTAGGCAGGACCGAAAAGTCAGGTGACAGGGCGGCCGGAACGCGTTCCGGGGAGCCTTTGTCAGCTAACCAGTAGGTAGGAAGGACTTTAGAGATGAAATCTTACATCGCGAAGCCTGCAGAAGTCGAGCGTAAGTGGTACGTGATCGACGCGGAGGGAAAGACCCTCGGACGTGTGGCGTCCCGGGCCGCCTCCATTCTGAGAGGCAAGAACAAGCCGACGTATACCCCGCACGTGGACTGCGGCGACTACGTCATCATCGTGAACGCGGAGAAGATCGCGGTCACCGGCAAGAAAATGAATGACAAGGTCTATGTCACCTATTCCGGATTCCCCGGCGGGAAGAAGGAGATCACGCTGAAGGAAATGCTGGCGAAGAAGCCCGAAGAGGTCATGCGTCACGCTGTGAAGGGCATGCTCCCGAACGGCAAGCTGGGCCGCCAGATGTTCAAGAAGCTGCACGTCTACGCCGGACCTGAGCACAAGCATGAGGCTCAGAAGCCGGAAACGCTGGAGTTCTAAGGGAAAGGGAGGAATAGATCATGGCTAAGACACAGTATCTGGGCACAGGCCGCAGAAAGACTTCGGTTGCCAGAGTTCGTCTGCTCCCTGGAACAGGCAAGGTCACCGTTAATAAGAAGTCCCTCGAGGAGTATTTCCCCACGGAGTTGCTCCGTCAGGAGGCCATTCGGCCCTTTAAGGTCGCTGGCGCGGAGGGCAAGTTCGACGTCATCGCCCTGGTGGACGGCGGCGGCTTCACTGGCCAGGCCGGCGCCCTGCGGCACGGCATCTCCCGCGCCCTGGTGCAGGCTGATGAAGAGGCTTATAAGGCGAACCTGAAGGCCGCCGGCTTCCTCACCAGAGACTCCAGAATGAAGGAAAGAAAGAAGTATGGTCTGAAGAAGGCCAGAAAGGCGTCCCAGTTCTCCAAGCGTTAAGCCTGGCGGCCTGAGGACACGGATTGTGAACGGAAAGAGACGCTGCCCCTCGCGGGCGGCGCCTCTTTTTCGTGTTCGGGTCTGCCGATAGCCTCCGCGCCGCCGGAGCCAAGCTTACGGCATCCTGAGCGGCGTCCTTTTTTCATTTTCGCCGCTGTCCGAAGGAGAGGAGAGGCTGGCTTCGCTGGAAATTGACAAGCCCTGGATTTCCAGTAAAATAATGAATATGGAAATGATTAAACAGCATCCGGAAGGGGACGCCGTCCGCCCCGTCCGCCCGCCGAAGGCGGTGATCTTCGATATGGACGGGACCCTGGTGGATTCGATGCCCGCCTGGCATGACGACGGTCTCCGGTACCTGGCGAAGCTGGGCATTCAGGGGGATCCGGCTCTGGGCGACATTCTTTTTACGATGAATTCCATCACCGGCGCCCAGTATCTGATCGACACCTATCAGCTGGGGCTGACACAGGAAGAGGTCAGCGCCGGTCTTTCCCGGGAGATGGAGGATTACTATTTTCATGAGGCAAGCTGGAAACCCGGAGCCCTCGAACTTCTGGAGGCGCTGAGCCGGGCCGGCGTGCCCATGGGGATCGTTACTTCCACCGACCTCTACTGTGTCGAGGCGGCCATGGACCTTCTGAACGGCCGACGTTTCTTTCAGTTCCTGTACTGCGCCAGTGACATAGGCCTGTCGAAGACGGAGCCGGAGATTTTCCTCCGGGCGGCCCGGGCCCTGGGAGAGGATCCAGCCGATACCTGGGTGGTGGAGGACGGGCTGTACGCGGTGGACGTGGCCAACGCCGCCGGTTTTACGACGGTGGGGGTCTATGACCGGATCAGCGAGAAGGACCAGGCGGACCTGCGGGCCAGGTCAGACCTCTATGTGGAACGATTGACGGACCTGAGCCGGGCTGCCTTTGTCGTCCACGAAGAAATATAAAGGAGCGGACATGCATAAGATTCTGATCGTAGATGATGACCCTAACATCCGGGAGGTCATGACCGTGCTGCTCAGCAGCGAGGGATATAAGGCCACTGAGGCGGAGAACGGTCAGGCCTGCCTGGACCTGATCGACGGAGATCAGGAGTTCGATCTGGTGGTCCTGGACATCATGATGCCAGACATGGACGGGATCGAGGTCTGCCGGCGGATCCGGCTGAAGTCCTCTGTACCGGTTCTTTTCGTGACGGCGAAGTCCCAGGACAGGGACAAAGTCGAAGCCTATACGACCGGCGGGGATGATTTTCTGGTCAAGCCCTTCTCCCAGACCGAGCTGCTCATGAAGATCAAGTCCCTGATCCGGCGGCATAAGGAGTACGACCGGCCGGCCGAGTCCCGGAAGGGAACCAGCCAGGTCCTGGCCGAGAACGTGCTGGTGGACGTCCGGACCCGGTCCGTGAAGAAGAACGGGAAGTGGATCAATCTGACGGATAAGGAGTTCGATATCCTTCGGTATTTCATGGAGCACCGGGGCGAGGTGGTCCGGAATAAGGACCTTTATGAGAATGTCTGGGGGGAACCATACATGTCCTCCGCGGGCAATACCATCATGGTGCACGTCCTCAACCTCCGGAAGAAGCTGGAGAACGACGTGGGAAAACCCGAGATCATTAAGACGGTCTGGGGGAAGGGATACCGGATTGACTGAGAAACTCAGACAGCTCCTCCGCAGACGGAGCCACTTCATCTCTTTGAACATCAAGCTCACCGCCATCATCCTGATCGCGGCGGGCCTGGCCATCGGCATTTACGCGGTCAGCCACATCTTCGAGGACTGGGCCGGCCAGAAATTCTTCAACGATACACAGATCAAGACCCGCCTGGTCGATGACCGCTATAAGACTCTGACCGACTACGTGAAAAAGAATGATGTGAAGGGATCCGACGCGAAGGCCCTGCAGGACTGGATCGACAGTGAGCGCTATACGCAGATCGTCGTATATAACGGCGAGAAGGCCACCTTCACATCCGGCCTTTCCATGGATAAGAACGGTCAGGTCAGCGTGGACAGCCAGAACCTGGACCAGGGCGGCCAGTTCGGGTCCAGCGGGAGCAACGTCCCGAAGGTGAAGATCATCACCAATCAGACCGCGAAGACCTTCAAACCTGATCTCTACAACCGGGTGGTCCGCTTCAGCGACGGCTGGTATTATGTCTACATCAACGTCAATAACGAGCAGGGCTGGTACCGGCTCATGGACGTGATCTCCGTGATCGTCGCCATCGGCGTCTTCTTCGTGATCATCCTGTCCTATAACAAATGGGTCCTCCGCAGGATCTTCAGCGTTTCGGACGATGTCCGCCTGATCAGCGAGGGGGAGCTGGACCACAGCATGCCCGCTGACGCGAAGGATGAGATCGGCGACCTGGTCACCAGCGTGGAGATCATGCGACAGTCCCTCCTCGAGAAAATGCAGAGCGAGCAGGCGGCCAAGGACGCCAATACCGAGCTGATCACCTCCATGTCCCACGATATCCGGACTCCCCTCACCTCCCTGATCGGCTACCTGGACATCATCGCCGGCGGGAAATATAAATCCCAGGAGGAGTTCGAGAAATACATCGCCTCCTGTAAGGATAAGGCCTTCCAGCTGAAGGGCCTGTCAGATAAACTTTTTAATTACTTCCTGGTCTTCGGTGATGAAGAGGAGACGCGGGAGTTCGAGCCCATGGACGGGGGCATCCTCTTCCGGCAGATGATCGGCGAGCACATCATGGAGCTGGAGCGCTACGGCTACACCGTCAACACCCAGTACACCATCCCTGATCAGACCATGATCCGTGTGGAGATCGACGGCCTGATGAGGGTCTTTGACAACCTTTTCTCCAACATGATGAAGTACGCCAGCACGGACTTTCCGATTGAGATTAAAGCCAGCCTGATTCAGGGGAAGATCAAGCTGATCTTCCAGAACCACATCGTGACCGAGGCCAGGGCTGTGGAGAGCACGAAGATCGGCGTCAAGACCTGCCGGAAGATCTGTGAGGATCACCATGCCGCCTTCCGGGCCATGGAGGAGGAGCGGATCTATACGACCGAGATTCTCTGGCCGACCATGCCGAAGGCGGAGGCCGCCCGGGTGGAGAAGCAGGAGCAGGTCGACGAGCTCGTCGAGAAGATTGAAGCCCAGGCCGGAAACGCCGCCCCGCGAGAGGAGCAGCGCAGCCCCATCCTGACCGTCGACTCCGGCGACCGCACCCCCGCGCCCGACGAGGACGCGGAGCCCGGTGCGCCGGACGATGATACGGTATAGGAACCGGCGGGCGGCGGCTCGGCCGAGAATCTGGCGCATGGGTTCGGCGCCCGCCGGCCCGGCGGAGGAATTCGGCGCTGGGGCTTGGCTCTTCCGACCAGTTGGAAGAATTCGGCGCGGGGGCCGGTTCCCGCCGGCCCGGCGGATGCCGGGCAGAACGTTCTCAGCCCCGGCTGAGACGCCTGCCCGGGAAAATAATTACGAATTCTTTTCAATAATTATTGACAATCATTACACAGCATGGTAATATCTATCTTGCGTTCGCGAGAAACGATATGCGCCATTAGCTCAGCTGGGAGAGCACCTGACTCTTAATCAGGGTGTCCAGGGTTCGAACCCCTGATGGCGCATTTTTTAATGGCGTTATCCGATTGGATAGCGCTTTTCTTTTGCTCTTCTGAAGCCCAGTGTTTCCAATGGGCTTCAGCCATCCGGAAAATAAATTTTCCGCCTTCGCCGAATGATTCTGCGAGTGGATGATTGATTGCTGTTGGTTACAGGTGGTTACAGTGTAACCAACGATGATTACAGTTGATCGCATTTTCGGGCGGTCTGGCTGTATTTTTTGTGTTTTTCTACGTAAGGGCATTTTCGATCAGCTTTTCCCGCTCTTTATCCGTATGCGGATCGAAGCAATAGGACTTGTAAGTAGTCCTTTCGTCCGCGTGACCGACCTGCTTTCTAACGGTGTTGATGTTTACGCCTCCGTCCAGAAGAGATGAGATATAGGTCTTTCTGGCCTTATGCGAGGAGCGGTAAGGGATTCCCAACCGCTTGCAGTACTTCTTGAAGAGCTCGTTGACCTCACTGTACTTCAGCGGTTCGTTCGTGAGAGAGAAGACAAAGCCTTCGTCTGTGTGAATGTTATGCTCTTCTTTATACTCCTGCGCGATCCGGACGAGTTCCATCGCGTCATGTGGAAGGATGACGTCACGATCCACGTAGGTCTTGGTGTGCTCTTCGATTTCACCGGTATCCCGGAGGAGCATTCTTCCGATATGGACCGTGTTTCCGCGAAAATCCGACGTCTTCAGGACGACCAGTTCTCCAATCCGGAGGCCGGACAGGAAGATGAGGACAGGATGCGCCTCCTGTCCATTTCTGACAGAGAGGCGGGGCTTCTGCCGCTGTATGATCCTGAGCGGTCATTCGCTGACAATCTTTCCGCGTTCGCGCGGCAGGATTCCCTTTTCTTCCGCTGCGCCGAGGAGCGGGCGGAGGAAGCTTTCAGGTCTCCGGAAAGCTACACGCCCCTTCTTTACGGCATGGCGATCGGAAAGCACCGCTTGTCTGACCTCGCCGAATACACCGGATACCCTCTGAAGAAATGTCAGAAGTATCTTCAGACCCTTTGCTCCGCGGGTCTGGCAGAGAAGATCGAGTTGTCTGTGAGCGACCGCCGTTCGCGTTCCGGGTATTTTCTGACATCCGGATATGTAGGTTTCTGGTGCCGCTTTCTGATGTATCCGAATCAAGAGCAGTCATTTTCTGAGATGCTGGCATATATCGATCAGGAACTGGTTCCGGCAGTGTTTACGAAGCACTGCCTTCGGTGGCTTCGGCGGCACGTCGTCGATTTCAGGGCAGAGGAAAGCCGTGGAAAAAGCCCCTTCTCCTCAATTCGGTTTCTTTCGATCTGGGCGGGAAAGCGAATTCAGGATAATTTGCATGCTGGGAGTTTTTTTGGACTGAATTTAAGGTATTCTGAAAGAGGGAAGAGACGGTGGAGATGCCCTTTCGTACTTTAGAGATCAGTCACGCCGCGGAGATCCATATTAATAACGGCCAGCTTCACCTGAACGACCCTCCCAAAATGGTGTATCGTTCAACAGAAATAGAGAAGTTTGGGGGCATATGGAATGAAAAAAAACTGGAATGTACTGGTCAAGTAAAATTGTAATAAAGCAACTCATTTTATGCTACTTTTGCTGGTGGTATCCCGCCGTTATGAGAGTGTGGTCTT
>CACZTH010000084.1 GCA_902784035.1 uncultured Eubacteriales bacterium | reverse complement strand
GTCAGTGAGGAGACGGGCATCATTTCAGCGGCGGAGAACGGCCGCCTGAGGCGGTACCTGGAGAAGCTGGACGTGGAAGAGCTGCTGCGCGGCCTCTACATTAATGAAGAGCGGGAGGAGAGGTCCTTCCTGTTCTCCAAGCTGTTGGAGCGTCTGGGATTGGGAAGGAAGCGCCATGAAGAGAAATAGGAGGTTCGACCTGATCCTGGCCCTGGTCATCGCGGTGCTTCTCTGGATGTATGTCGTGGGGGAGATGAATCCTGATACGCGGCGGACCTTCCAGAATGTACAGATCAAGTTCACGAATGAGCAGGCGCTGAATGACAGCGGGATGGCGGTCAAGTCCTATTCAGCGGTCAAGCTGAGCGTAACCCTGGTTGGCCGGCGGAACCGGCTGGCCCGGCTGGATGACTCGGATATCCGGGCTGTCGTCGACCTGTCGAACGCGGCCGCGGGGAAGAATGATCTCGTCATCGAGCTCACCACTCCGAATGGGACGGAAGTTTCCCGGCAGAACCTTCGGGACGTGAGGGTGAACGTGGAGCGTCTGTTGACGGAGCAGCGGAAGATCCGGGTCAGCTACCTGGGCGATTATGCTTCTGACCAGGAGCCTACTACCCTGAGCCTGGATCCGGAGACGGTAACGGTATACGGCGCGAAGTCCCTGGTCGAGAAGGTTTCCCATGTCCGGGCCAATGTGAAGAAATCCCTGGTGAAGGAGAAGAAGACCACGTCTACAGCGGACCTGATCCCGGTGGACGCGAATGGTCAGGAGGTGAAGAAGGTCAAGCTTTCTCAGCGGACCACAGAGGTCACTTCGATCCTTTACCCTGTGAAGGCAGTTCCCCTGAAGCTGACCGTGACCGGCGCGGACAGCGGGGACTATAAGCGGACCCTGGACGCGCCGGATACCATCACCGTGAAGGGGCCGGCGTCCGCCCTGGAGAAGACGACGAAGATCAGCGCAAAAAAGATTGACATCTCTGATATGACCCGGAGCGGGACCGTGAAGATCGAGCCGATCCTGCCTGCCGGCATCCTGCCGGTCAATAATTCAGAAGATATTTTCCTCACGGTGAAGGTGGCCCCGAAGGATGATCAGGCGGAGAAGAAGCTGACCTTCAGCTCGTCGAAGATCGTGACGAATGATCTTGCCGACGGGCTCAGCGCCGAGATCGACGCCAAGACCATCACAGTGACCCTTTCCGGGAAGGAAAGCGTCCTGAAAGAAGTGAATGAAGAGGATGTCGCTCTGTCCGTGGCCCTGAAGGGACTGAAGGCGGGCACCCACGCGGTGCCCCTCCAGGTGACGGTGGGGGTGCCCGGCGTTGCCGCGGAGCTGGATCCGGAATCGGTCAGTGTCCGGCTGGTGAAAGCGGTCACAGGCTGAGGCGGGTCCCGGTCGTGACCCGCTGCCCGCGGAGATGGCTGGCCGCCGCCCTGAAGAATACCAACATTAGAAAGTCCTGCCCGAGAGGGCAAGCATATAGAACTGTGAAGAAGAAAACGCGAAGAATCAACGTGGATCGCCGCGCCGGAAGTCCCGGCTGCGGCGGTTCTGTAAGTCGCCGCGGAACGCGAAAACAGGAGGAAGGCAGACCATGTGCGGAATCGTAGGATATACAGGATATCAGGAGGCGGCCCCCATCATCATCGACGGGCTGAAGAAGCTGGAATACAGAGGTTATGACTCGGCAGGCGTCGCCCTCCTGAACGGGGGAAAGATCAGCGTCCGGAAGAAGGCGGGAAAGATCGCGGATCTGGAAGCCTTCATCGGCGGTGAGCATCTGCCCGGCACGGTGGGCATCGGTCACACCCGCTGGGCCACCCATGGGGCCCCCAGCGACCTCAACGCCCATCCCCATATGAGCCAGAACGGGAAGGTGGCCGTGGTCCACAACGGCATCGTGGAGAATTATGTGGCGCTCCGGGACGAATTGAAGGAGAAACACGGCATCCATTTTCTTTCTGAGACAGACACCGAGGTGGTGGCCCAGCTGATCGGGATCCTGTATGAGGAGAACGGCGGGAACCTGCAGGACGCGGTCTATGACGCGGCCAAGCGGATGACCGGCACCTATGCCATCGCTGTGGTGGCCGACGAGAGTCCGGACGAGATCGTGGCCTACCGGAAGGATGCCCCTCTCATCGCGGGCGTCGGAGAAGGCTGTAAGTTCGTCGCCTCCGATATACCGGCTCTGCTGAAGTACGTGAATGACATCCTCCTGATCGAGAATGGCGAGATGGTGGTCCTTCATCCCGATGAGATTCGGATCTATGATAAGGATCGGCAGGAGGTCCACCGGGACCTGATGAAGATCACCTGGAGCGTGGAGGACGCGGAGAAGGGCGGCTATGACCACTTCATGCTGAAGGAGATCCACGAGCAGCCGAAGGCGGTGGAAGAGACCCTGTCCCGCCGGATCGGCGAGGACGGAAAGGTCAGGCTGGACGGAATTTCCCTGACAAAGGAAGACCTGGAGAATACGTCCCATATCTACATCGTTGCCTGCGGCACAGCCTATCATGCCGGCCTGGTGGGGAAGGCCGCCATCGAGAAGATGACCCGGATCCCCGTGGAGGTGGACGTGGCGAGCGAGTTCCGCTACCGGGATCCCATCATCGATGACCATACCCTTTTCATCGCCATCAGCCAGTCCGGGGAGACCCTGGACACCCTGGCTGCCCTCCGGGAGGCCAAGAGCCACGGCGCGAGGGTTCTCTCCGTCGTCAATGTGGTGGGAAGCTCCGTGGCCAGAGAATCTGACGATGTATTCTATACCTGGGCGGGCCCGGAAATCGCGGTCGCTTCCACGAAGGCCTACACCACCCAGCTGATCTGCATGTACCTGATCGCCCTCTACCTCGGCGACCTGAAGGGGTCCATCAGCCGGGAATATTATGACCACATCCTGGATGAGCTCCGGCAGATGCCAGCGAAGATCGAGCAGGTCCTGGCCCGGGCGGATGAGATTGAAAACCTGGCCAGGCACCTTTATAACCGGACCCAGGTCTTCTTCATCGGCCGCGGCCTGGACGCGTCCGTCGCCTATGAGGGCTCCCTGAAGCTGAAGGAGATCTCTTACATCAACTCCTTCGCCATCGCGGCCGGCGAGCTCAAACATGGGACCATCGCCCTGATGGAGCCGGAGACCATCGTCATCGCCCTGGCCACCCAGGACGCCCTGTTCGAGAAGACCTTCTCCAATATTAAAGAAGTGAAGGCCAGGATGGCCCATGTGGTCTCCATC
>CACZTH010000083.1 GCA_902784035.1 uncultured Eubacteriales bacterium | reverse complement strand
CGTCCCTGTTTGGCGGAGCCGCCAGCGGAATCACCCTCGACCAGAAAGATCTCAGACTTGGCAGGATCCTTCTCCGAGCAGTCCGCCAGCTTGCCGGGCAGGGAGAGAGAATCCAGAACGCTCTTCCGGCGGGTGATCTCCCGGGCCTTCCGGGCCGCTTCCCGGGCGCGGGAGGCCCGGAGGCACTTATCCATGATCTTCCGGGCCTGCTGGGGGTTCTCCTCCAGGAAGGCCGTCAGATAGTAGCTGGTGGCGGAATCAACGAAGCTCCGCATCTCCATGTTCCCCAGCTTGGTTTTCGTCTGCCCCTCGAACTGAGGCTCCTCGATCTTCACCGAAATCACGGCTGTCAGACCTTCCCGGACATCCTCGCCGGACAGGGAATCACCATCCTTCAGAAACTTATTCTTCCTGGCGTAATCATTAAAGACCCGGGTCAGGGCCGATTTAAAGCCAGCCACATGGGCGCCGCCCTCTGTGGTGTTGATATTATTGGCGTAGGAAGAGATCATCTCGTGGTAGCTGTCGGTGTACTGCATGGCCACCTCGACCTCATGATCATTCTCCTGGGTCTCGAAATAGATGATGTCAGGGTGAATGGCGTCCTTATTCTTATTCAGGTGGTGAACGAACTCCCGAAGACCGCCCTCATAATGGAAGACCTCCTTCTTCTCCTGACCGGGCCGCTGGTCTTCCAGAGTGATCTTCACGCCCTTTGTCAGAAAAGCTGTCTCCCGAAGCCGGTGCTGGAGGGTGCTGAAATCATAAACCACGTCGTCGAAGATCTCAGGATCCGGCCAGAAGTGGGTCCTGGACCCGGTGTGGTCAGAGCTCCCCACGATCTTCATGGGAACAGTGGTCTTCCCCCGCTCGAACTCGATGTGGTAGAGATTGCTGTCCCGCTCTACCTCGACGATCATCCGGGTGGACAGGGCGTTCACGACGCTGGCGCCCACGCCATGCAGGCCGCCGGACACCTTATATCCCCCGCCGCCGAACTTGCCGCCGGCATGAAGGACGGTGTGGATGACCTCCACCGCCGGAATATGCATCTTCGGATGCGGGTCCACCGGCATGCCCCGTCCATTATCTTCTACCTTAATGGAATTGTCCGGGCAGATCGTGACCTCAATCTCCGTGCAGTAACCTGCCAGGGCTTCATCAATGCTGTTGTCCACGATCTCGTAGACCAGATGATGAAGGCCGCGGGGACCGGTGCTGCCGATATACATGCCCGGCCGCTTGCGGACCGCTTCCAGCCCCTCCAGGACCTGGATCTGCGCCGCGCCGTACTGCTGCGGTTTCAGTTTCTTCGCCATATATCCATCTCCTCAGAAAAACGAAATCTCAAAGAAAATCAGGCGATTTCCGCCCACCATTATTATATATGAAAACAGACTTTTTTACAAGATTATCACCCATCTCAGCCATATCTTCACATTTTTCACTAAATCCGCTGAAATCCTATATTTTTCGATTTTCAAGCTATTTTAATATTAACGGGTCAACCCCGTAAAATATTCTGACAAATTTTGACTTATTTCACGGCCATCCCCTGTGTCCCCCCACAGGAAGGTCCTATGCTATCCGGATTTCGCCTTTTTTCATCGAAATTCAAGGCTGCTCCTTCATTTAAGGCTTTCCGTCAGAATGGTGTCAGAAGGATGACCATCTGCCCAATAATTGAAAAATGTTTATGAAGAAATACATATATCCTTGTACTCGAAGCCTTCCTGTCATAAAATAGTTTTCATACGCTAAGGAAGTAAAGAGGGAAAGGAGATTGTATGAGACTTTTTCCGAAAGCAGATAAATTGAGCGGCGTCTGCTACGATGTCCGCGGCCCGGTCCTGGACGAAGCCAACCTCATGAAGAAACAGGGGATTGACATCCTCCAGCTGAACATCGGAAACCCCGCTCCCTTCGGTTTCCGGACCAGCTCCCTGGTGCTGGACGCGTACAGGGAGGCACTGGAGGATCCCATGGCCCAGGGCTACAGTGATTCGAAGGGAATCCTGCCCGCCCGGGAGGAGATCCTGAAATACCACCAGAAGAAGGGACTGCCGAATATCGACGCAGACCACATCTACATCGGAAACGGCGTCAGCGAGCTCATCTCCATGGCCCTCCAGGGGCTTCTGTCGAATGGGGACGAGATCCTGATTCCGGCGCCGGACTATCCTCTCTGGACAGGCACCGCCAGCCTGGCCGGCGGCACCCCTGTCCACTACCTCTGCGACGAGCAGTCCCACTGGTTCCCGGACCTCGAAGACATCGAGCGGAAGATCACCCCGAAGACGAAGGCCATCGTGGTCATCAACCCCAACAATCCCACCGGCGTCCTTTATCCGAAAGAGATCCTGGAGGGGATCGTGGAGATCGCCCGCCGGCATGAGCTGATCATCTTCGCCGATGAAATGTATGACCGGATCGTCATGGACGGGAAAGAGCACATCTCCATCGCCTCTCTGGCCCCGGACCTTTTCTGCGTGACCTTCAACGGCCTGTCGAAATCCCATAAGGTCGCGGGCTTCCGGATCGGATGGCTGATCCTTTCGGGCAACCTGGACCTGGGGAAGGGCTACATCGAAGGACTGAACATGCTGTCCTCCATGCGGCTGTGCGCCAATGTGCCGGCCCAGTACGTTATCGCCCCGGCCCTCAGAAACCTGCCGGAGGTGGATGAGACCCTTCTTCCCGGCGGCCGGATCTACGAGCAGAGAAAGGCCGTGTGTGAGGCGGTCGCGGACATCCCTGGCCTGTCTGTGGAATGGCCGGACGGCGCCTTCTACGTCTTCCCGAGGATCGACGCGAAACGCTTCAACATTCATGACGACGAGCAGTTCGTCCTGGACTTCCTGAAGGCCGAGCACGTCCTCCTGGTCCAGGGCACCGGCTTCAACTGGCCGAACCCCGACCACTTCCGGATCGTCTACCTGCCCGACGTGGACATGATCCACAGCTCTATGACGAAGATGAAGCACTTCCTGTCCACCTACCGCCAGGCGGATTAGGCAATAAGAATAATCAAGAGAAATAGGTAATAAGAACATAAAGAGGGACCCCCGGATCAGAACGATCCTGGAGGTCCCTTTTTCATCCAGCGACCCGCCCTGCCTCGATCCGAAGGATCCGGGCGTCGGGATAGGCGGCGAGAAGACCCTCATCCACGTCGGTGGCGGTGATGAAAAGCTGATTATTCGAGAGAGTCCTGACCAGATATTCCCTCCGGACCTGATCCAGCTCACTCATGACGTCATCCAGGATCAGAATCCCCTCTTCACCGGTCTCCTGGCGGATGAAATCCAGATCAGCCAGCTTCAGGGAGAGGGCGCAGGTCCTTTGCTGGCCCTGGGACCCATATTTCCTGGCGTTGATCCCGTTGACGAAGAATTCCATGTCGTCTTTATGCGGGCCCCGGCTGGTGGTCCGGAGACGGAGATCGGTATCCAGGCTCTCGGAGAGGGCGTCCCGGAGGAGCGCCTGCTGATCGGATTTCGTCTCTCCCTCAGAGACATTCGGGACATATTTCAGGGCCAGGGCCTCAGCCCCGTTCGTGATGGAGGCATGGATGGACCCGCTGTAAGCGGCGATCTGATCCAGAAATTCACGGCGCATCCGCATGACATCGGCGCCGGCGATGATCAGCTGCTCATCGAAGACCGACAGGATGGCGGGGTCGGGGCGTTCCTCCTTCAGGAGGATATTACGCTGGCTGAGAGCCTTCTTATAGTCCGCCAGAGAAGCGTAGTAGGCGGGGCGGATCTGGGCCAGCTCCCGGTCGATGAATCGGCGGCGCTTCTCCGGTTCCTCCTTCACGATCCGGAGGTCCTCCGGCGAGAAAACGACGATCAGGATGTTCTCCATCATCTCGGACAGCTTCCTGACATGGGACCCATCCTTCAGGATGGATTTCTTCGACTGCCGGTTAACCGTGACCTCGACAGTGGTCCGGATCAGGGATTTCGCGGCGGTGGCCTTCACGTGAGCCCGTTCCTGGCCGAAACGGATCACGTCGCTGTCCCTGGCGGTACGAAAAGACCTCCCCATGGAGGTCATATAGACCGCTTCGATGAGGTTGGTCTTCCCCTGGGCGTTCCGGCCCACTATCAGGTTGACCCTGGGATCGAAGTCCACGGAGAGTTCTTCGTAATTTCTGAAATTCTTCACTTCCAGATGATCGATATACATTACTTAGATCCGGACTGGCAGGACCAGGTATTCATAGGCGGACCCGGTCAGGGGCTCCACCAGGCAGGGATCGATGGGGCTGTTGAACAGGAGCTTCACTTCCGTGTCATCGATCGCCTTCAGGACGTGCTGAAGATACTGCGCGTTAAAACCGATGGTCAGGTCCGGTCCCTCCTTCGTGACGGCCAGTTCCTCCCGGACGCTTCCTTCCTCAGAATCAGAAGAGATGGTAAGGACCGTGTCCTGGAGCTCGAACTTCACCAGGTTGTTTTTTCCGGCCTTAGCCAGGAGCGAGGCCCGTTCGATGCACGCCATGAGGAGGCTCCGGTCCGCCATCATGGTGATGCCGCTCTTCTTCGGCAGAATGTCCCTGTAGGCGATGAACTTCCCATCCAGAAGCTTCAGCTCCGCCTGGACCGTGCCGAAGCGGAAGATGGCCCTCTTCTTCCCCAGATAAAGGACTCCCTGATCGTCGTCCTCTTCGGTCACCGCCAGAATCTTACTGACCTCGTTCAGGATCCCGGCGGCGATGACGAACTCATGCTGGCCGCTGTCCGGGGTATTCCGGCGATTGATGGCCATCCGGTAGCCGTCGATGGCCACCATGGTCATCTGGTTGGGAGAGAGCTCCAGAAGAATACCAGTGATGATCCCTCTGGACTCGTCTGTACTGGCCGCGAAGGAGGTTTTTTCGACCATTTCCCGGAAGGTTTTCTTATCGAAACGGATGGACTCGGTGTCGTCATCCACCTGATTCACCACGGGAAATTCATCGGTAGACATGCCGATAATGTCGAATTTCGAATTCATGCTGCGTATGGTGACCTTATTGTCTTCGTTCGCGTCGAACTGGATCTCTGTGCCAGGAAGTTGTTTGACGATGTCCGCGAAAAGCCTGGCCATGACGATGACGGCTCCCGGCTCGACAGTGTCCACCGCGATGGTATCCTGGATCGAAAGGTCCAGGTCGGAAGCGGAAATGGTCAGCTGGCCGGAAGGAGCTGCTTCCAGCATGATGCCCTTCAGGACAGGAATGGTAGACCGGTTGGTGACGGCTTTGGTAACGATGGTCAATGCTTTCGTGAGCTCCTGCTTCTGGCAGATGAATTTCATGGGTAGCCTCCGAATTCTCTTTTGTTTATTTATATAGGCAGTAATAGTAATAGTAGAGGGTGTGGATAACTTGGAAAAGTCTGTATGGCCCGGAAGCCGCAAGGGCGGAGGGGTGAGGATAACTTATGGATCCAGCGTTTAAATCCTTCCCTTTCCGTGAAGTCATCAACAAAGGCTTTCCCTCCGCGCGATCCGGGACTCCCTTCTCCAGGCGGCCTCCCTCCTAAAGCGTTTCCTCACGGGGTCCCGCGCGGCCGTCAGCTGTTGATCTTTTGTTTCAGGTCCTCGATCTCGTCCTTCACCGGGGCGCCGGCGTTGATCTGTTCCTGGATCTTATCACAGGCGTGCATGACCGTCGAATAATGCCGGTTTCCGAAGAGGTTTCCGATCTTCTCGAAGGAGTAGTCGGTCATGGTCCGGCAGAGGTACATGGCGACCTGACGGGGGTCCGCGATGGTCTTCTTCCGGGTGGAGGACTCCAGGTCTTCCACGCTCACCTTATAGTAGCGGCTGACCATGGTCTTAATCTTCTCCGGGGTGACGCTGCCGCCCCCGTTCTGAAGCATGTCCTTCAGGATACGCCGGGCGAAGGCCGCGTCGATGTGCTCGTTCATGATGTCGGAGAAGCCCGTGATGGTATTCAGGGCGCCTTCCAGGTCCCGGATGTTGTCGGTCACGTTCTCTGCGATCAGGGAGATGACCTCCTTCATGTCGCTGTCCAGGACCCTGTGGGCGTTCGCGGCCTTCTTCTCCAGGATGGCCACCCGGGTCTCATAGTCTGGGGGCGCGATGCCGGCCACGATGTTCCAGGAGAAGCGGGAACGGAGGCGGGGGGTCAGTTTATCCAGCTCGCTGGGATGGCGGTCGCTGGAGATGATGATCTGCTTGTTCAGGTCGAAAAGGGTGTTGAAGGTATTGAAGAATTCCTCCTGGGTGCTTTCCTTCCCCCCCAGGAACTGAATGTCGTCCACCATGAGAACGTCCAGCTTGCGGTATTTGTTCTTAAACTCCCGGGTCTTATTCTCCCCCAGGGCCTTAATGAACTCATTGGTGAACATCTCTGAAGAGACGTATAAGATGTTGAGTTCCGGCCGGTGTTCCAGGAGATAGAGGCCGATGGCGTGCATGAGATGGGTCTTCCCCAGACCGGAGCCGCCGTAAATGAAAAAAGGATTATAGGCGCGGGAGGGCTCGTTCGCCACCGCCATGGCCGCTTTCTGGGCGTAGAGATTGGAATTGCCGACCACGAAGTTGTCGAAGCTGAACTTCGGGTTGAAGATCCGCTGTTCCTGGAGACCGCTGGACATGTTCAGGATGCCGGAACGGGTCGTGTCCCGCCGGTCCTGGTTCAGGGCCTGCTCCTCGTATTCCTCGGAGGACTGGACCACCACCTGGTAGGGCTCGCCCAGCGCCTGCTGGAAGCTTTCGGTCAGGGTGGGGATGTATCTGTTTCGGATAAGGTTCACCTGAAAATTGCCCTCCATCTCCAGGTAGGCGATCTTCCGCTGCTCGTCAAGACCGTGGAGGGAGGCTGGCAAAAACCAGGTTCTATAGCTGGTGGGGGTGACCTTCTGCTGGATCACCGCCAGTACCTTCTGCCATGTCGTCTGTAGGTTCATAGGGCTCCTCTTCATGTTTGATGGTTCTATTGTACCGAATAGGTTATCCACATTCAAGCGTGAATTATAAAGGCCGATGTTGGGCGGTTTTTACAGGGTTATCCATAGAATATCGATAAACTTGTGAATATTTTCCATAGTCAGACCGCATCTCATGAATGGATTACCGATGAGATTCTTTCAGATGAGAATTATTATTTTCACTTCAATTAGGATAGAGTACAATATTGTTCGCAAAAGTGAATAGTAGAAAAGCCATTGAGGCTCGTGTAAAATGATTAGCGACCAAACTTCTCAT
>CACZTH010000082.1 GCA_902784035.1 uncultured Eubacteriales bacterium | reverse complement strand
CCGTCTTGACCCGGGTTTTTCCACGGGATATAATTCAGGAGATTTCAGGAGGAAGAAACCATGCAGAAGATCCTATTGCCGATCGACGGTACAGAGCGGAGCCTGAGGGCGGTGTGTCATGTCAGGCACCTATATGGAAAATATGATGTGGAGATTGTCCTGCTCTCGGTCTGCCCCGACCAGGAGAGCATCCACAGCGAGCTGGACCGACAGGCCTTCCTGGATGAGGCGAGGGCCCGGTTCCAGGAGCCGGAGCGGATCCTGGAGGGATACCATCTCCGGGAGATGGTCGAGTTCGGCTCGGTAGCCAATACCATTCTCCGGGTGATCGATGAGGAGCATGTGAGTTCCGTGATCATGACGAAGTCCACGAAGGTAGGCAATTTCAAGCACCTGGGCGGGGTGACCAGTCAGGTCCTGAAGTACGCCCGGTGTATGGTCGTCGTGGTGCCTGAGATGAGGGTGGATCATTACGAGGACCAGCCGAAGGGGCTGGTGACCCTGGAGGGCCGTTTCACCCCTGGCGTGGACACCTGCCTGCTCCCGGCGGAGGCGGGGAAATGTGTCTATGAGTTCGAGGTGGTCCAGGGCATGGTCAGGATCAGCCATCTGGCCTACAACCCGGACGGCGGCGCCTGGAACCAGCTGCCCCAGGACTTCCGCACCCCCTACTATAAGCTGGAGGAGGGCGACCGGGAGACCATCACCTTCTTCATCGCCGGTAACTTCGGGAAGAAGGATCGAGTAGAGCTCTTCAATCCCAATTACTTCGAGAAGGCCATCGTGAAGTACCGCTTCACCCACGACCCCGAAGCCGAGGAGGAAGACCAGGCCTAGGGCGGGGATCTGCTTCAGGTCGTGGATCAGAGGCTTCATTCAATCCATGGAGCGTTCGAAGGGGACAAAGGCTGCCGCCGAGGGCGTCCTGCCCCGGAAAAGGACGAAGAAAAAAGCGCCTGCCGCGGGCAGGCGCTTCCTTCATAATTGGTGATCCGTACAAGGTTCGAACTTGTGACCTTCTGGTTGTGACCCAGACGCTCTCCCAGCTGAGCTAACGGATCGGACGCATGTGCTATTATAGCACAGAATTCCGGGAAAACAAACCAATATTTCATAATTATTTTACGTGAACGTGATGGAAACGACGGAATTTTCGATAAATTTCGCCTCGAGAACGCCTGAAGCAGGCATCTCATGATATAATGGATCCGTACCAGAGGAATTCAGCGACGGTACGGCGCGGAGGCCGGAGAATGGCCTGGCGCGGGGCCATGCCCGCGGGAGAAACTCTGGCAGGTATGTGAAGCGTCAGGAACGAGGAGAAGAAATGAAGAGGACGATGAAGATCACCGCGCTGGTCATGGCGGCCCTGATGGCCGTGATGATGCTGGCGGGGTGCGGAGCGAAGACACTGGAAGAGAAGCTGAACAGTGATTCCGACACGAAGAGCGAGATCGAGAAGATCGAGAAGCAGTATGAGGCGCAGAGCGGGATCGATGATGTGGATATCTCCGCGAAGGAGAATACCCTGATCATGAAGCTGAAGGTGGCGGTCACGACCACGGACACCACCGTGGACGTCTATAAGAATGCCTTTGTCAGCTCCTTCAAGAACAGTGAGAGCAGCCTGAAGAGCGCGATCTCGGACCTGGAGGATGACACGAAGATCGACGGCGTGAAGATGCAGGTCATCGTCGTGGATCAGAAGGACGTGGAGCTTTTTAATAAGACCTACGATAAGAACGGCGAAGTTACATCGAAGTAAGGATGGACGCCTCCTTTCCGGGAGGGTCCGGAAGGGAGAGAGACATGTTTCAGACCACAGGCGTCGTCGACCGGGAGGCCCTGGAGGAACTGGGCGGCCGGATCATGAAGCCGGCCATGAGATACCTGATGGCCGGAGCGGTGGCGGTTCTGCTGATCACGGGCATTTACCTGATCCTGGGCCGGCGTCAGTACGCGGGCTTCGTCGAGCTGGCTTTCGCGGCGGGCCTGGCCATCGAGTACTGGGTGACCAGGAAGGGGATGGTGAAGAAATTCATGGCTCAGGTAGAACAGCTGACGGGGAAGCCTGAGATGGCCTATTCCTCCTATTTCAATGAGGAGGGGATGGTGGTCCGGAACCCGGAGACCGGTGCGGAGAGAGGCCGGCCCTACAGTGATTTCGTGGACATCGCGAAGACGGATCGCTGCTACGTGCTTTTCCCGGCTTCCAGGTCCCTCTGTTTTGTGTTCCGGGGAGATTTCGACGAGGACGAGGAAGCGGATTTCCTCGCTTTTCTGAAGAAGCAGGACACGAAGATCCGCTGGGACCGGAAGAAACTGTAGGAAGCCGTTCCCATCCAGAGCGCGGGCGGTCATTCTCAGTTTCCAGCGGTCCCCCGCTGGGCGCCCTTCGAGGTATGGCCCGCCCGGCAGACCGCGTCCTATTCGCTTCTTTATTACATGTGTGCAAATGCAAAATTCAGCCGGCGGCTCTGACTGCCGGCTT
>CACZTH010000081.1 GCA_902784035.1 uncultured Eubacteriales bacterium | reverse complement strand
GTAGACTTTTTAAATTATATAACAAAAGAAATAGCCGGGCAACGTTCGGAGACAGACTTTCACAGCCTTCTCCGGGCCCTTGAACAGTCAATGGATGAAGTGTTATAATATATGAAAAGTATGAATAGATCTGCGGCTCGCCTTTCATAAGGGTGAGGGGAGCTTGAGGAGAAAGGAGATTCGTAATGAGTGTCAGGATTGGAATTAGCGGTTTCGGCCGGATCGCAGGCACCTGCGTTCGAATCGCGCAGGACATGCCGGATGTGGAGATCGCCGCTATCAATAAGCGGAACGCGAACCTGGACTACATGGCCTACATGCTCCGCTATGACAGCGTCTTCGGACGGTTCCCCGGTTCTGTGGAAACCTATGACCAGGGCTTGATCATCAACGGGAAGAAGGTCCAGGTCTTCGGCGCTAACGACCTGAAGGACATTCCCTGGGGCGACGCCGGCGTGGATTACGTCATCGAGGCGACCGGCGCCTTCACCACGGCGGAGAAGTGCCAGCCTCATCTGGACGCCGGCGCGAAGAAGGTCATCATCTCCGCTCCCGCGAAGGACGACACTCCGACGTTCGTCTATAAGGTGAATTCAGATAACTATACCAGCGACATGAAGATCGTCTCCAACGCTTCCTGCACCACCAACTGCCTGGCGCCTCTGTGTAAGGTCGTTTATGACAACTTCGGCATTGAAACCGCTCAGATGGCGACCATCCACGCCTCCACCGGCAAGCAGAGCGTCGTGGACTCCCGTTCTGATAAGGACTGGCGGAGAGGCCGCAGCGTGTACGGAAACATCGTGCCCACGTCCACCGGCGCCTCCAAGGCCGTAGGGAAGATTATCCCTGAGCTCCAGGGCCGGATGACGGGCATCAGCTACCGGATCCCGGCGGCGGACGGCTCTCTGATCGATGTAGCCATCACCACGACGAAGGCTACCTCCTATGATGAGATCTGCGCGGCGGTGAAGGAAGCTTCTGAGACCACCATGAAGGGCGTCTTAGAGTATGTGGACGATGAGGTTACCTCCATCGACTTCATTGGCGACGCTCATACCTCCATCTTCGACAAGCGGATGGGCATCCAGCTGGACGACCATAACTTCAAGCTGGTGGCATATTACGACAATGAGTACGGTTATTCCGCCAAGACGCTCGAGCTTGCCCGCCACATGTATGAGGTGGATAACCGCTAAGGAGGCGTCCGGAAAATGAAGAAGACCGTCAGAGATATTGACGTGAAGGGAAAGAAGGTCATCGAGCGCTGTGATTTCAATGTTCCCATGAAGGACGGACAGATCACGGATGACACCAGGATCCGGGCGTCCCTTCCCACCATCAATTACCTGCTGGAGAACGGCGCCGCTCTGATCCTCATGTCCCATCTGGGCCGGCCGAAGGGGGAGCCGAAGATGGAATTCTCCCTGGGCCCCGTGGCAGAGCGTCTGTCTGAGTATCTGAAGCGGGACGTCGTCTTCCTTTCCAGCCCCACCGTAGTGGATGAGGCCGTGAAGAAGGCGGCGGCGGACCTTCAGCCAGGTCAGGTCATGCTCCTGGAGAATGTCCGCTTCCGGAAGGAAGAGACCGATAACGGAGAAGGGTTCGCGAAAGAGCTGGCGGACCTGGCGGAGATCTATGTGAACGACGCTTTCGGAACCGCTCATCGGGCCCATGCTTCCACCGCGGGCATCGCCGCCTTCCTGCCGGCCGTGTCCGGTTTCCTGATCGAGAAGGAGCTGAAGTTCCTGGGCGAGGCCGTGGAGAAGCCGGAGCGCCCCTTCGTGGGCATCATGGGCGGGTCCAAGGTCGGCGATAAGATCGGCGTCATCCGGAGCCTGCTGGAGAAGGTGGATACCCTCCTGATCGGCGGCGGCATGATGTATACCTTCTATAAGGCGAAGGGCTGGGAGACGGGGACCTCCATCCTGGACCAGGATAATATCGACCTGGCGAAACAGCTGCTGACAGAAGCGGAGGAGAAGAAGGTCCGGCTCCTGCTGCCGGAGGACGTTGTCTGCGCGGACGCCTTCGAAAATGACGCGCCCAGTGATGTTTATCCGGCGGACGCCATGCCGAAGGATCGAATGGGCCTGGACATCGGACCGAAGACCTGCGAGACCTATGGGCGGATCATCCGGGAGGCCGGAACAGTGGTCTGGAATGGACCAGTCGGCGTTTTCGAGATGCCGGCCTTCGCGGAAGGCACCCGGAAGGTGGCGGAAGCCATGGCGGCGTGCCCGGGCGTGACCATCATCGGCGGCGGGGATTCCGCGGCGGCGGTGACGGCCTTCGGTCTGGCGGATAAGATGTCCCATATCTCTACCGGCGGCGGCGCGTCTCTGGAATTCCTGGAGGGGAAGACCCTGCCGGGCGTCGCGGCGCTGCAGGATAAATAATCGAACGCTTGCTTTCCCGCAGCCGGGGCTGTGACCCGGCTGCGGGCGCTTTTGTCTGAGGAGGAAAATCTATATGAGACAGCCGTTCATCGCGGGCAACTGGAAAATGTATAAGACCATGGCCGAGGCGGAGAGCTTCGCCCAGCTTTTCCGTTCTTATAAGCGGAAGGAGGGCGTGAAGGTGGCTATTTGCGCGCCCTTTACGGACCTCCCTGTCCTGAAGCGGGCCTTCAGCTACTCCGGCATCATGACGGGCGCTCAGAATGTTCATTTCGAGGATCGGGGGGCCTATACCGGGGAGGTTTCTCTTCCGATGCTGAAGGAACTGGGCGTGGAATGCTGCGTCGTGGGCCATTCTGAGCGGCGGGCATATTTCGGGGAGACCGACGAAACCGTGAATAAGAAGCTTCTGAAGCTCCTGTCTGGCAGTCAGATTACGCCCATTCTCTGTGTGGGAGAGCGCCTGGAGGAACGGGAGGCCGGCCGGCAGACCGAAGTCGTGGCCGCTCAGATCGAGAAGGACTTCGCAGGAATGACGGAAGATCAGGCTGTCCGGACGGTCATCGCCTATGAGCCCATCTGGGCCATCGGGACCGGGAAGACGGCGACGCCAGACCAGGCGGAGGAGATGTGCGCCTTCATCAGGAAGAAGATCGGAGAACTCTTCGGTCAGGAGACGGCGGACCAGATCATCATCCAGTATGGCGGCAGCGTGAAACCGGCGAATGTGAAGGAAATCATGGCGCAGCCGGATATCGACGGCGCCCTGGTGGGCGGCGCGAGTCTGGATCCTGAGAAGTTTCTGGAGATCGTGAATTTCTGAATGGTGTGAGCCGGTGCCTGACTGGGGCAGGGACTTTCGGCGGGCGGCGGCCGCCGGCGGCGGCGCGGACACCCCTTGATTTCTTAGGACCGCTATGGTAGAATAAACCGCTGAAAATGAAAGAGAGAGGGGTACCATATTATGGGAACGGCTTTAATGATCATTCTTGCGGTGATCAGTGTTCTGCTGATCGTCGTTGTCCTGCTTCAGGAGAGCAACTCGGACGGCCTTTCCGGCTCCATCGCCGGCGGCGCGGAGCAGCTGTTCGGGAAGAAGAAGGCTCAGGGCTATCAGGCGATCCTGAGCAAGCTCACCATCGTTCTGGCAGTGGCGTTCATCGTCCTGTCGCTGATCACCCTGAAGGTGACCGCCTAGTCGGGCGGATTTTTGAATAGGGTCTTGAAATGGGAGGTGTCTTCGCATCTCCCTTTTTCCCTTTTCAGATGGAAGAAAAGAAGGGAGGAATAGCATGCTGAAGAACATCGCTCTCGTCTTCTCGGTGATCTGTGTTCTGTACGCCGGTCTGGTCACCGTGCTGATCCAGCGAAAGTGCTCACCGGGCAGCCCGGCCATGAAGCGGGCGGGGGACCTGGTCCGGAAGGGGGCCCTGGCCTTTCTCCGGAAGGAATACAGCTTCATGTCCCTGATCGTTCTCCTGCTTTTCCTCTTCATATGGCTGAAGGTGAATCGGAAAACAGGCTATATCTATCTGCTGGGCGTGATCGTGGCCGCCGCCTGCGGCGTGGTGGGCATTATGATCCTCTCCATCGCCGCCCCGCGGACAGCGAACGCCTCTCGGCGAGAGGACTACCTGTCCCTTCGAAGGCTGAGCGTTGCATCGGCAGGCGCCATCGGCTTCGGGGTTACGGGTATGGCGCTGGCGGCCATTATCCTCCTCTATAAGGGGCTGGCGATCATGACCGTCTTCGATTCCATCTCTGGTTTCGCCCTGGGGGTCTCTGTCCTGGCCCTGTTTTCACGGGTGGGGGGCCGACTGTATTCCAGGAGCCTGGATCTGATCAGTTCCTTCGCCTGCGCGGCGGCGGGCGCCATGATGTTCGCGCCTTCCGCGGTAGATGAGGCGGGGGTGAACGCCTTCTTCACCGATAATATGGCGGCGGTTTTCCCTCTGATTTTCCTGGGGACCGGGCTGATCGTCTCCTTCCTGGTGACCTTCACGATCCGGGGGACCTCTCCGGAAGAGACTGAGAAGCAGATGGTCCGGGCGATCATTCTGACGGCGCTGGTCATGTCAGCGGCCGCCCTGTTCTACAGCGCCCGGTGGCTGAAGAACTTCTCCTATGGGATGGCGGGGGTCTGCGGGATCGCGGCCGCCCTGTCCACGGCGGCCATCGCGGCGCAGCCCATCAGTCTTTATGATGAACATTCCAAGACACCCGGGAAGAAGCTGAACTTCAGCAGGCGGACCGGCAGGGCCATGCTTTCTGTTTGTTTTCCGGCCTTCATTAATATCCTGTGCGTCTTCGCCGCCTACGAGTTCGCGGACCGGTATGGGCTCGCCCTGGCCGCCTGCGGCATCGCTTCTCTGACCGGCATCATCCTGACGGCGGAGGCCTATAGTCCCATCATGGATAACGCTCAGCTGATCGCTGCCGTTTCCATGGTGGATAAGAATGAGGGCGCCCCCGAAGAAAAGCCGGAGAAGAAGCGCTCCGAGGGAATCGTCGCGGGGGATGGGTATGCCATCAGCTCGGCGATCGTCACCAGCACCCTGCTTTTTACCATGTACACGAAAGCCGGTCAGGCCCAGGCCATCGACCTCATGAACCCGGTGACGCTGGCCTGTCTCCTGCTGGGCGGCATCGTGCCCTTCGCCTATGTCTCACTGACCATGAGCTCTACCGATACCGTGTCCCGGGTGGTGAAGAAGGGGGCCCGGAAACGGCTGGCAGAGGAAGTTCAGCAGGCGGTGGATCCGGAAGTCATCGACGCGAAGCTGGTGACGAAGGTCGAGGAGAAGACAGAATCCATGCTGGCGGACGAGATCGTTCCCGGCATGCTCGCCCTGATCCTGCCGATCCTGGTGGGAATGGCCTTCGGCCTCGAGCCCGCTGGCGCCTTCATCGTGGGCGCCATGACCACCGGCAGTTTTCTGGCACTGATGCTGTCCCGGTCCGGAGGCAAGCTCCGGCGGAGCTCAGAATCGGTTCTGAACATCCTGATCAAGCTGATGGCGGTCCTGGCCCTGGTCTGTGCCATGACCTTCGGCCACGGGGTCATCGGCTGAGGGAGGAGGGCCCCGGGATTCCGCGCGAGGCGGAGGATGGCCGCCGGGTATCTGCGCTTAGATGTGCCTGCGCGCGCACCCGCGCGGGGGCGGGAGACGGCTCCCCCAGGCAGGCAGACAAAGGAAAATACAGAAATCGTCTCACCAGGCGGACCGAAGACCGGTCCGCTTTTTTCACGCGCCGAGCGGCAGGTATGAAATCACTTCCGCGGATGACCGGGCGGAGCGGGGGAGGGCAGGCAGCCCGCCGCCTGCCTGACAAAAGGCGGGGATTGTTTATTGTGACGGGCTGCGGGGTATTGGTATAATTCTTTCATACTGCAGGAAAGGATGAGAGAAGACCCATGAATAATTCTACCGTAGAATGGTTCGGCCGGATCGCCACTGACCGGATCAGTAAATCACCAGCCTTTGCCCGGCACATGCTGGCAGATGTTTTCAGGGGCTTCGGCGTTGTCTCCCGGTTGAAGAAGGGCCCGGACCTGCCCGGCCGAGGCCGGCTCATGTACAGTTGTAATGAGATGATGGCGACCTCGCTTCTCGCGAAGAAGGATACGGTTCTGGTCAGCATTTTCACGCCCTGTGAAGTGATGCACGCCATGGATCTGAACCTGGTCTTTCCAGAGGGACTGAGCTGCTATATGACCGCCTCCTCCTGTGAGAAGATCTTCCTCGACGCGGCTGAAGCCAACGGCGTTCCGGAATCCTACTGTTCCTTCCATAAGGAGCTGATCGGAATCGCGCAGAAGGGGATGCTGCCGAAGCCCGCCTGCGTCGTGAACACGACCATGGTCTGTGACGCCAATCAGCTGACCTTCCGATGGCTGGCGGAATATTACGGCGTCCCCCATTTCGTCCTGGATGTGCCCCAGCATTATGACGAACGGAGCGAGGCTTATCTGACCCGGCAGCTCAGGGACATGACCGCCTTTCTGGAAGAGGTGACCGGGCGGAAGCTGGAGAAGAAGAAGCTGGCCGAAGTCATGGCCTGCGCCCGGAGAACCCTGGAGAATTACCGGACCATCCTGGCCCTGAAGGCAGAACGATATGAGTCTCTGAAGATGACGGCGCACATGATCGATTCCTTCGCCTTCCACGTCCTGCTGGGGAAGAAGGAGATCGAGGAGGACAGCCAGGTCCTGATCCGGGATCTGGAGAAGCTGCCGAAGAAGCGGCAGGCCCTTCGGGTCCTCTGGGTCCACGTCCTGCCTTACTGGCAGCGGTCCATGGCGGAGATCTTCAACTATAACGACCGGGTGGAGGTGGTGGCCTGCGACATGACCTTCGACCACCTGGACAACGAGATTGACCCGCGTTATCCTTATGAATCCATGGCCAGGCAGATTCTGACCGACGCCTATAACGGACCGGCGGACCGGCGCCTGAACAGGGCCCTCCGTTACGCCAGGGACCTGAACTGCGACGGCATCCTCTATTTCTGCCACTGGGGCTGCAAGCAGACGCAGGGCGCTTCTGTCCTGGCCAAGCAGAAGTTCGAGAAGGCGGGCTTTCCGACCCTGGTCATCGACGGGGACGCCTGCGACCCCCGGAACATCCAGGACGGACAAATGGTCACCCGGGTAGGCGCGTTCATTGAGCAGCTGGAGGCAGAGAGAGCATGATCGGATATGTTTGTAAATACGCGCCCGTAGAGCTCCTGGCGGGCTTCGGGCAGGAGGCGGTCCCGGTCAGCAGTGAGGCGGATAACTTCGACTGCGCCCAGAACTGCACCCATATGAACATGTGCAGCCACATGAAGGCGCTGATCGAGAATGTAAAGGGGAAGAACCTGCGGGAGCTGGTCCTGGTGAACTGCTGCGACAGCACCCGGCGTGCCTACGATGTTCTGAAGCGGGATATGGACTTCATCTTTCTGATGGACCTGCCCCATGTCCAGAACGCCTGCTCCAGGCAGCATCTGGAGGATGAGCTGCTCCGGCTGGCGGAAGCCTACCGGGACTACAGCGGGCGGAGCTTCGACTATCAGAGGTTCGCGGACAGCTTCCAGTTCGAGCCCCGGCACATCGAGGGAAAATACATCGGCGTCTTAGGCGCCAGGGTGGGGGATCAGCTTCTGGCTCAGCTGAGGAGCCTGGTCCCCTGCCAGGTGGAGGATTTCTGCTGCAACGCCAATCGTTTCCTGGATGATCCCCCGGCCGACCCGAAGGACATCCTGACCCCCGCGGAGAAGGAGCTCCCCCTGGAGGCCCAGGACACCCTGGCTCTGAAAAAGGTCCTGAGCTGGTACGCGGAGGAGCTGATGGCCCAGATCCCCTGCATGCGGATGGCGGACATCCAGCGGAGGAAGGTCCTGGTCGATGATCCCAATCTCCTGGGCATTATCTATCATACTGTGAAATTCTGCGATTTCTATGGTTTCGAGTACGAAATGCTCCGCGGGAAAACCGAGATCCCCATGGTTAAGATCGAGACCGACTGCACACTTCAGTCCATGGGCCAGCTGTCCACCCGGATCGGCGGCTTCGTGGAGAGCCTGGGTATGAGAAAGGAGAAGCTGATGCGGAAAGACGGGAAATATTTCGCCGGGATCGATTCCGGATCCACCACCACGAATGTGGCGGTCATCGACCGGGACGGGAACATCGTGGACAGCGCCACAGTCCGGACCGGGGCGAAGGCCCAGAAGGGGGCGGAGAAGGCCTTCGCCCAGCTGAAGAAGGTAAACCCGAAGGACATCGCCCTCGTGGTGGCCACTGGCTATGGCCGTCAGAACATCTCCTTCGCGAACGATGACGTGACGGAAATCACCTGTCACGCCCGGGGCGCCTACCAGCTGAATCCGAAGGTCCGGACCATCATCGACATCGGGGGCCAGGACAATAAGGCCATCTCCCTGGATGAGAACGGAAACGTGAAGAATTTCGCCATGAACGATAAGTGCGCCGCGGGGACCGGCCGTTTTCTGGAGAATATGGCGAAGGTCCTGGAGATCGACCTGGACCAGATCAGCGAGATCGGACTTCACTGGGAGGAAGACCTGAACATTTCCAGCATGTGCACGGTCTTCGCGGAATCCGAGGTGGTCTCCCTGATCGCGGATAATAAGCAGATCCCGGACATCGTCCATGGTCTGAACAAGTCTGTCGCGGCGAAGACCATGACCCTGGTCCGGAGGGCCCGGGGGACAGGGGCTTATATGATGACCGGCGGCGGAGCAAGAAACCGCGGGGTGGTCGGCTGCGTCGAAGACCTGGTGGGGGAGCCCGTCTATGTGCCGGAGGATCCAGACCTCTGCGGAGCCCTGGGCGCGGCGCTGTTCGCCCGGGACGGCGCCCTGGGCCTCGGGGCGGAGGAGGCGGACCTGCGGGAAGCCTGACCGGGGGAAGCATTGTCTTCGGGAATCCTGTCCCCGGGAAGCGGAAGTGGCGGGAGACTGACCGCGGACATCCGTATCTGCCCTTCTTTACGTTTTCTTAATGGAGGCCTCTTCGCATCTATGGTATAATTAATACCATGAGCGCGGCGTATTGGAAAATCTTTTTTATGGCAATGGTACCGGTTTCCGAGCTCCGGGCCGCGATTCCCATCGGGGTGGTCCAGGGGCTCAACCCTTTTTTGACGGCTGTAGCGGCTGTGGCGGGGAACATGATCCCGGTGCCCTTCGTCGTGCTATTCATTCGGCAGATCTTCGACTGGGCCAGACGTCGTTCGCCCTGGCTGGAACGAAGGGTCACCCGGTTCGAGGAGAAGCTGGACCGGAAGGCGGAAAATGTTCTGAAATATGAGCGGCTGGGACTCCTTCTGTTCGTGGCTGTTCCCCTGCCGGGAACAGGCGCGTGGACCGGCGCCGCCATCGCGGCGATCCTGGATCTCAGACTTCGCTC
This sequence comes from uncultured Eubacteriales bacterium, assembly GCA_902784035.1. GTDB lineage: Bacteria > Bacillota > Clostridia > Peptostreptococcales > Anaerovoracaceae > Aminicella. Next base: position 6,080 of record CACZTH010000081.1, on the reverse strand, counting down.
CGCGGCGCTCTCCATTCTGGGGGGACTGATCATCGCCGCCTGCATCATGACCTCCATCTCCTTCGGGATCGTACAGCTGTAAGACGCGGGAACGCGAAGCGGGCTTGAAACAGCAGGCCTATAATAACGGGCCTGTAAGAGTGTGCTTGAAAGTAGAATAGATGAAGAATTAAGGCAGCTGGACCGTGGTATGCTACCCCCAAGTAGGACACTGAAAAGTGAAACCACTTGGAGGTAGCGTACCATCGCGCGTCCGGGCTGCCTTTAACATTCTTTCCGCGGGTTAAACGCCCGAGAAGGCGGAAGCGGAAAGCGAAAAACAGGGTCTCCCATTCGGGAGGCCCTGTTCCATGAAAGAAGGGGAGCCTTCGCTCTCCTGGTATTCAGAAGAAGGATTACTTATTCTTCCAGGTGGCCGCTCTCTTCTCCAGGAAGGCGTTCATGCCCTCGACCTGGTCTTCCGTGGCGAAGCCAAGACCGGTCAGCTGCGCCTCGAAGACGCTGGCGGACTTCAGATCCATGTCATAGCCGGTGTTGATGGCGACCTTCGCGGTCTTAATGGCCTGCGGAGCCTTAGAAATGATGGTCTGAGCGACCTTCGTAGCCTCGTCGAGCAGGGCTTCCGGCGCCACGACCTTCTGGACCAGGCCGATCCGATAAGCCTCATCCGCCTTAATATTCGCGGCGGTGTAGATCATATACTTGGCCATGCCCTTGCCGACCAGTCTGGCCAGACGCTGGGTGCCGCCGAAACCAGGGATGATGCCCAGGTTGACTTCCGGCTGACCGAAGATGGCCTTCTCGGAAGCGATCCGGATGTCGCAGGCCGTGGCCAGCTCACAGCCGCCGCCCAGGGCGTAGCCGTTCACAGCGGCGATGAAGGGCTTGCTGTTGAAATCGATGGCGTTCATCGCGGCATGGCCCATCTGCATGAATTCCTTACCCTCGATGGAGGTGAACTCGTGCATCTGAGAAATATCGGCGCCGGCGACGAAGGCGCGGCCCTCACCGGTAATGATGGCGACGCGGACATCGTCGTCCTTCTCGACCTCGGCGGCCGCCTGGGCCAGCTCGGTCAGAACGGTGGAATTCAGCGCGTTCAGCGTCTTCGGACGGTTGATGGTGATGTAAGCGATCTGATCCTTCACTTCATATTTCAGTGTTTCGTACATGGAAAATGACTCCCTTCCTCTAAAAGAATAACCTGATAAAATTATATCACAGGGTTGCCCCGGATTCAACGATAAGAGATATATCAGCCAGCGGGGCAGGCCTGTGGGAAGCTGTGGGAAAGCTGTGGGAAAGCGCCTCAGCGGGCGTCGTTTGACTGGATGATCATGAGTTTTCCGGTCCGGAAGGTGATCCTGGCCTCCTGCCCGGGAAGGATCTCGTTGCAGGCGCCCCGGGTCGTGTCCGAGCTGAGGGTGAAATCCGTCACCGGATACGCTACGCCGCGGCTGGTGAGCCCGGTCACAGTCGGCGTCCATGCCGCCATGCCCAGATAGGTGTACCGGCCCTTCTCGACGAGGATGGGGGGATCCGTGTCCGGTTGGTTTCCGGTGGGCCGGGCCATGAAGACCCGGTTTTCCCCGTCCACCAGTTCGATGTGGTCTGTAAGATCTGTGAATTTCGCCAGCATGCCCAGGTTTCCCATGGTATGGTCGAAGCGTCCGCCCAGTCCCCCCAGGAGGGTGATGTCCCGGCAGCCCTTCTCCGCCGCCAGGTCCAGCGCCGCTTCCGTATCTGTCATGTCCTTATGGGTGGGGAGGACGATGGCGCCCTGGTCAGCCGGCGGCCGGTCAGAGGAATCATAGTCCCCGATCAGGATATCCGGCCGGATGCCCAGCTTTTCACAGTTGACCCGGCCGTAATCCGCCGCGATCGTGCAGTCGAAGCTGGCTTTGTCAAAAAAATCCATGTCATCGATCAGCTGGTCCATCTGGTCGATGAAGGAGGTCACGATCAGACATTTCTTCATAGCAGTGCTTGTCCTTTCTCCCCGCCGGGGTTCCTTGTGCAGTGCCGGGAAATATTATATAATATTAATTCAAAAACGCCAATCCAGCCAGCCTGAAGGAGGGCTTATGTTCCAGCATCCATTGATCAACCAGCCGCCCGGCCTGCTCAGAAAGGTAGCGCGTGACCAGATCCGGGGGAAGTTCATTGGCCTGACCCTGGCCTGCCTTCTTTTCCTGGCCCTGACCCAGGTCCTGCCCATGGCCTTTACCTTCTTCCTTCCCCTGGGGCAGATCAGTCATAAGGTTCCGGAGCTCGGGATAACCGTCCGGTATTCCCTGGCTGCCAATTTCTATAAGACCTTCATGCAGGGCGCCTTCTCCGCCGGTCTCGCCCATCTGCTCCTGCTCCTCTTCCGGGAGCGGCGGCTGGAGCCCCTGGCCCTTTTCGATGGTTTCGGCTTCTACCTGAAGTGCCTGGCGCTGGACATCTACATCATGCTTGTGACCACCATCGGCCTGATCGCTTTCCTGGTCCCCGGGCTGATGTTCTACTACCGCTACAGCCAGGCTTATTTCATTCTGGCGGAGCACCCGGAGAAGCGGGTGGGCCAGTGTCTGGCGGAGAGCGCCTTCCTCATGGACGGGAATAAATTCAATCTGTTTAAGCTCGACCTGACCTACCTGGTTTACTTCCTTCCCTATATCGGGCTCATCGCGGGCTACAGCTATTTCAATCTGCAGGGACAGGTACCGGTATCGTTTCTGTTTTACTGCGCTGCCGCCCTGGCCTGCGCGCCGGCCCTGGCCAGCCAGCAGGCGGGGCGGACCGTTTTCTTCGAGATGCTGACCGGGAGGATGACCATCCAGACCGGCGGCCAGCCGCTCCAGTCGCCCCAGCCACCCCAGCCGCCTCAATCGCCCCAGCAGCGGGGAGGCTTTCATTGATGGGCGGCCGCCGCTACCGGATCTCCGGCATCCGGGTTCCCTATGACCAGGCGCCTGACTTTCCGAAGCTGATCCGGAAGAAACTGGGCGGCCGGTACCGGAAGGCGGATATCCGGGATATCGAGATCGCGCGCCGCTCCATCGACGCCCGCCGCAAGCCCGAGGTGAAGTTCGTCTACACCCTGGACTTCACCTCCGGCTCAGACCTGCCCCTGGCCGGGGCCCCGGACCTGTCCTACCACCCGCCGGTCCCGGGCCCCTCGGTCCTCCGGTCCAGGCCGGTGATCATCGGCTTCGGCCCCTGCGGCATGTTCTGCGGACTCATGCTGGCCCGGGCCGGTTACCGTCCGCTGATCATCGAACGGGGCCGCCCGATGGAAGAACGGGTCCGCCAGGTCCGGGCCTACTGGGCGGGCGGCCCCCTGGACCCGGAATGTAATGTCCAATTCGGGGAGGGCGGCGCCGGCACCTTCTCGGACGGCAAGCTGAACTCCGGCATCCATGATCCCCGGGTCCGGCTGGTCCTGGAGACCTTCGTCCGGGCCGGGGCGGATCCTGACCTTCTGTACGATAATAAGCCCCACATCGGGACCGACCGTCTCCGGGCCATCGTGGTCAGCATCCGGAAGGAGATCCTGGCCCTGGGCGGTGAGATCCGCTTCTCGACCAGACTGGATGGGTTCGAGACGGAGGCCCGCCCAGGGGGCGGGCGGCGGCTGGCCGCTGTCCTGGTCCGGAGGCTCGGAGAAGGGCAGGAGGAGGCTGTTCGGGATCAGGCAGGGGAAGCGGCGGCGGAAGCCCCGCTGGAACGGATCCCTGCCTCAGAAGCGGTTCTGGCGATCGGCCACAGCGCCCGGGACACCTTCCAGATGCTGAAGACAGCAGGCCTTCCCATGGAGCAGAAGGCCTTCTCCATCGGTGTCCGGATCGAGCACCCCCAATCCATGATCGACCGCGCTCAGTACGGGGAGGAAGCGGCGGCGTCCGGCCTTCTTCCGCCGGCCAGCTATAAGCTGAACTGGCACTGCCGGAACGGCCGGGGCGTTTATACATTCTGCATGTGTCCGGGCGGCGAGGTCGTGGACGCTTCCACCGAGCCGGACGGGATCTGTGTGAATGGGATGAGCGACCACGACCGGGGGAGCGGGACAGCCAACTGCGGCCTTCTGGTCGATGTCAGGACGTCAGATTTCGACGATCCGGAGGACCCGCTGGCGGGGGTCCGTTTCCAGAAAAAGTATGAGCGGATGGCCTATAAGCTGGGCGGAGGGCGGCCTCCGAAGGCCAGCTGGAAGGATTTCCGGGAGGAAACAGAAAGGGGGCGGAAAGTCCGGGGTTCTCTGCCGGATTTCGCCCAGGAATCTCTTCTGGAAGGAATCCCGGCGCTGGGCAGGAAGCTCCAGGGCTTCGACGAGGACGGCGCGGTGATGACGGCGGTGGAGACCCGGAGTTCATCCCCGGTCAGGATCAGACGGGCTGAAGACCTGTCCAGCCCGGTGGAGGGGCTCTACCCGGCGGGGGAGGGCTGCGGCTACGCGGGCGGCATCACCAGCGCCGCTGTGGATGGGATCCGGATCGCGGAGGCCATCCAGAAACGCGGGAGGCCGGCGGCGGAATGACGATCTGCCGCCCCCCCAGTTCAGTCCAGCGAATAGGCGCCGGTCTTCACCCGATTGACGGCATCCGCCATGTCCCGCGGCAGAGGGCAGGAAACACACATGGGCCGGCCGTCCGCCGGGTGCCGGAACTCAAGCCGGGCGGCATGGAGCGCCTGACGTCCGATCAGGCCCGGACAGTCTCCACCGTAAAGTGGGTCTCCGGCGATGGGAAAGCCCAGATGGGATAGGTGGACCCGGATCTGGTGGGTCCGGCCGGTCTCCAGGCGGATCCGGCAGAGGGAGAAGCCGTGGAAACGCTCCTCGACCAGGACATGGGTAACGCTGGGCCTGCCCTGACCCTCCGGCATCACGGCCCGGCCGACCTTCTCCGGGTCCGGCATGCCGATGGGAAGGTCGATGGTGAAGCGGTCTTCGGCAGGCTCTCCGACCACCAGAGCCCGGTAGTATTTCTTCAGGATGTTTCCATCCATCTGCCGGACGATCTCATCCTGGGCATGGGAATTCTTCGCCACGATAAGAAGCCCGGTGGTGTCCATATCCAGCCGGTTGGCGAAGCGGATCTTGAAGGTCTGGTTCGTGTCCGCCATGTATTTCATCAGCCCGTTGGCGATGGTATGGTCCGGGTGTCCCTTCGTGGGATGGACGGTATAGCCGGCGGGCTTGTCGATGATCAGGAGATCGTCGTCCTCGAAGACAGGCCGGATGGGGATGTCTTCCGGCGGAAAATGACTTGTCTCCACGGGGAGGACCGCTGTGATCACGTCTCCCGCCCTGGGCGTCATCCAGCCCTGAAGGGGCTCTCCGTTCAGGAAGACCCGGTGCTCGGCCTTCAGTCGGGCCAGGAGCCTGGAGCTGAAATCCAGCCGTTTCTTCAGGAGCCTCCGGATGCCCATGCCCTCGTCTTCTTTTTCTACCGTAAATGTAAATTCTCTCATGGATATTCTGGGTGATGCGGGAACTGTTTCCGTGCCCGGGCGGGGCAGGGGACGCCTTTGCCCTGCCGCGGCGGACCGGCCGCCTGTCTGAGAGCAGCGGTGACAGAACGCCTGCCGGGCCGCCTTTTTTCTTTCTACAGGAATTTCTCCTTCACCTTCCGCCAGAAGTCATAGCCTGCCAGGGTCACGCTCTTCAGCTTCTTCTCGCCGTAGGTGATCCGGATCCGGTCGACCGCGCTGAACTCATAAACGAAGCCGTCCGTCATGAGGTGGATGTAGGAATCCTCAGGGTTGTCGGGAATGACCTCCAGGGACTGGTCGGGCGGAAGGAGGAGGCTGGAGGTGAAGCAGCGGTAGGTCCGGTTGTTCATGGGCGCGATGGGGGTCACCTGGAGGATGTCCAGGCGGGGATCCACGAGGCTGCCGCCCAGGGAGTAGTTATAGGCAGTAGATCCGGCGGTGGAAGACACCAGGATCCCATCGCCGCTGAACCGCTCGATGAAACTTTCCCCGATGGAGATATTCAGGTGAACGTTGACGCCATCCCGGCCCTTCACGACCATCTCATTCAATCCCCGGATGATCTGGAGGCCGTCGGGCGTCCAGATCTCACTCTGGAGGGT
>CACZTH010000080.1 GCA_902784035.1 uncultured Eubacteriales bacterium | reverse complement strand
AGCATGCCGCCGGTGGCTTTTCGGCCGCCGACCATCGCCTTCAGACTGCCGGTCTCATTGTCCACGATGACCATGGCGGACTGGGGCTGGATGACAGCCTGATTCAGGGCATAGCCGGTCTTCGGGAGGTAGACCTTTTTCGAAGCAGGATGAATTCGGATCACAGATTTCGCAGCGTCCGACTTCATGTATTCCGCGGAAATTACGATGTTCCCCTGAGAATCCTTCTTCTTATATTTCTGCGGAATGTTCACATAGCCGCCGGCGATAGAATAGAGCTTGCCATTAATCCTGGTATAGAGGTGAGGGAATTCAATGGAGTAATCTGTATTCCCGTTCGAGGTCGTGTTATAGATCTTCAGCCGTTTTCCAGCCACGATGGTAACAGACCCGTCACTGTTAACCTTCGCCTCGTCAGACCCGAAGATGAAGTTGCCGTACTTGTCGAAGAAGTTGCCGTACTTATACATGGCGATCAGGCCGGACTTGGTCAGAATATTGCCAGACGCGCTGTAACGGATGTTCGTGGGAGAGGGGTAGTTGGCGTCGTTCGCGAATTCCCGCTCGGCCACGGTCTGGGCCGTCTGGTCCATGGTGGAGTAGATCTTCAGGCCGCCCTGATAGACCTTCTCCCAGGCTTCCTTATATGTGTAATTGTATTTACTCTGCAGGTCCTTAATGACCTGGGAGACCAGATAATCGGTGTAATAGGCGTGCTTGGAGCTGCCCAGGCTGTAATCCGGCTTGATCATTGACCGGAGCGATGTTTTCACCGCCTGCTGGTACTGGGCGTCCGTAATGTATCCCTGCTCCTTCATGAGCTTCAGGCACAGGTCCCGACGGGGCTTGGCCGTTTCGTTCAGCACGTAGGTGCCCAGCGTGGTCCGCTTCAGGACATTCGAAGCTTTAATGCTGGTGCTGCTGTTGCTCAGCAGCTGGACAGGCGCATAAGCGGTCGGGGCCTGGGGCAGCGCGGCAAGCATGGCGCACTGAGCGAGCGACAGCTGATTGACATTTTTCGAGAAGTAAGCCTGAGAAGCCGCCGCGATGCCGTTAGAGTTGAAGCCCATGGCGATGGTGTTCAGATAGGCCTCGATGATCTGCTCCTTCGACAGCTTCCGCTCCAGCTTGATGGTAATCCACGCTTCCTGGACCTTCCGTTTCATGCTGTGCTGGAGCATGCTCTTCTGCAGGAAGACGTTTCGTGCCAGCTGCTGCGTAATGGTGCTGGTGCCGCTGACGGATCCGCCGCCGGAGATGGATTCCTTGATAGCGCCGAGAATCCGGACGAAATTGAAGCCATGATGCTTCCAGAAAGTCTTATCCTCCAGGGCGACGAAAGCGTTGATCAGATTCTTCGGGATCTGATTATATTTCACATTCGTTCTGTTGGAGCCGGAATAGACGGTCTCCACCTTCTGCCCATTAGCGTCGTAGACGGTGGAACTCTGGTTCAGGACAGAATAGATGTTTTCGACATCCGCTTCCGGTGCTGTCGCGACGCAGTAGATACAGAAGATCAGGCCGGCAATGATCAGCGCCAAAAGGACGGCGAGGACCCATTTCAGGACCCGCTTCACTGTCCAGGGCCGTTTCTCCTTCGGCCCGTGGATGCCCGGGAATTTAAACCCGTGCAGTGCCTTCTGATCCGCATCGTTATACTTATCGCTTCTCATACTCTCAATACCTCTGGTCTTTCAGTGAAAGAGGGCATGCGCCCTCCGCTCCGCAATCATTTACTATTATACCATAGTAGCCATGGATTATTACTTAAAGTTCTTTCAGAAATAGGGTGACGTCCCAAGAAGCCTGAAATTTCAACATACGCATCTTCCGAATATGCGGCGGGATAAGAAAAAATCCAACCCGGCCTTCGTTCTGGCCCTGCTGTTTCAGTGGTGAAATTTCAGCGCGAATCAGGAATGTGTCGACATAAATGGGAATATATGGTAATGTTAAAAGGGCTGAGCCGGGCGGGAGGCGCGATGAGACGGATCCTGCTCGATCATGTATTATTGCTGATGGCCGGTGTCGCGGCGGCGAAGATAGGGATTATCCTCCCGGCCGCACTGGTCCTGGGCTTTCTTCTTCTGACTGTTCTTCAGCGGCCGGGAAGGGGATTCTTTCTGTCTTTCTTCATCTGTGTTCCGGCGCGTTCCGGGGCGAATGCCCGCGGCGTTCGAACTAGGACATCCTTACCTTCCAGCGGGCCGACGGCTTCTCTCAGCCGCCTTCAGGCGCTGACCCTGCTGGTCTCCTTCCTTCTGGGGACCTGTCTATTCATGGGCGAGAATCAGGAGGCGGCGTCCGCCCATCGCCTGGCGGGGAAGGGCCGGCAGTGGGATCTGACCGTCCTGTCCGCGGTGGACCGGGGGGAGAAGGGGGTCCAGATGGTCTGCCGGATTCCCCGCGGCAGGGGGAAGGTTCAGCTTGTGACCTTCGAAGACGTTCAGGAGGCGCCTCTCCTGGCCGGGAAACGGATCCGTTGCTGGTCCGCTCTGGAGATTCCTGAGCCTGCCGTCAATCCTCACTGCTATGACCAGAGAACCGCCCTCCGGGCGAAGGGGATCTGGCTGGTGGGCAGGACCGAAGGCTTGAAGGTTCTGGGAGACGCGGAGGGGAAAGACAGCCATTTCCGCGCCAGGATCATCCGCTGGAGAGAAGGATTTTTCCAGGCGCTTCCGGGGAACCGGAATGAGAAGGCCATGCTGCGGGGGATCCTCCTGGGTGATACGAGTGCCATGGAAGACGATGTGATCGAGGATTTTCAGAAGAGCGGCACCGCCCATGTTCTGGCGGTCAGCGGGCTTCATATCGGCTGTCTTTATGCTGCCTATCAGGCGCTCCGGAAGAAGCGCCCCTCCAGGCTGCTGGACGTATGCTTCTGGATCCTCCTTCTGGTTTACGCCGCCATGACCCTGTGGGCGGTTTCCGTCCTCAGGGCGGTGGCGCTTCTGGGGATCCGGGAACTGGGGATCAGGACGGACCGGAGGTATGACCTGACCACAGCCCTGGCTGCCTGCGGCGGCCTGCTCACCCTGGTCCGGCCCTCCGTAATCTTCGGGGTTTCTTTCCAGCTTTCCTTTCTGGCTGTCCTCTCCATGGGGGTTCTGGTCCCCCGGCTCCAGCTCTGGATGCCGGGGAAAGCTGCCTCTATCCTGGGCATCCAGGGCGGGCTCCTGCCATACATGATGTACATGTTCAACCAGGCGCCCCTGCCGGCTATCATTTGGAATCCGCCGATCCTGTTTTTTATGGGTCTCCTGGTCCCCCTGGGGGTGGGGGCCCTGGCCTGCAGCGTTCTTGCCCAGAGCCTGGGACCGGTGCTTCCACTGGCTTCCTCCTTCTTCCTTATGGTTTTCCGGCTTCTGGTCATGACGCTTCCAGGGCTCGCCTCCCTGCTTCAGATTCTCGGGAAACTGGCGTCGGCGGGCGGAAGGTTCAGTCCTCTCATCCCCTCTGTTCACGCCTGGGCCGTGGCGGGGATATACGGTCTCCTGTTTTTCCTGTCTTCAGAGACCTGCGAGATCCTTCGCCTCAGGAAGAACCGCCTGAGGATTGGACAGGCCCTTCTGGCGATCTTTCTGAGTATATCGCTGATCGCGGCAGCCTGCCGGTCCCCCTTCGACCAGGCGGATCTGGTCATGGTGGATGTTGGGCAGGGAGACTGCCTCCACCTTCGACTGGCAGGCGGGAAGGACGTATTCGTTGACGGCGGCGGGAAGGAAGGGACCGATCTGGGGAAGAAGGTTCTCCGCCCCTACCTGTTGAAGAACGGGCGGCGGGATCTGGACCTCGCGCTGGTCACTCACCTGCATACAGATCATTATAAGGGGATCCGGGAACTGTCCCGGGTCTTCCCGGTCCGGAAAGCCATGACGAAGGGGGTCCGGGGCGACGCCTTTCGGATCGGACCGGAATGCAGGGTGGAGCTCTTAGGCCCGGAAGCGGGAGACCAGGATCAGGAAGATGAGAACCGGAACAGCCTGATCTTCCGGATCACGCTGAAGGGGAAGGTGATCCTGGTCACGGGCGACCTGTCTGAGGAAGGAGAGCGGCTGTTGCTGGAGCGCTACCGTGGAACGGGGAAACTGCGGGCGGATATCCTGAAGGTCGGTCACCATGGAAGCCGCTTTTCCAGCTGCTCAGACTTCCTCCAGGAGGTTCGTCCGGAGGTGGCTCTGATCGGTGTAGGGAGGAAGAACCCTTTACTCGCAAAAGAATACGTCTTTGTATCAAAATAATTAAGGCCACGAAGCATATTCACAAATTGACACAAAACTGAAACGAGCTATCGAGAATAGCAGAAAGGAATT
>CACZTH010000079.1 GCA_902784035.1 uncultured Eubacteriales bacterium | reverse complement strand
GATAAACATTCTTCGACATGGACCGGATACAATCCTCGTCCTCCAGGATGATGGCCACGGCTTCCCGCAGATATTTGAAACCATTCATATGCATAGGGATCCCCAGCAGCATCATGTCGGATTCCACCGTTTTCATCATGTTTTCTGTTCTTCGCATTTTTACAAACCCTTTCTAATCAACAACAGCTTCACAATTCACAATATTCGCTCAAAGAGTGAGCAAGAAGAATTGTATAATAAATTCAGTAAATTGTGAAGATTAAATTAGCTAATATTTTTGTGCGGCGGGGGAATTTTTCAAAGCACAATCTGCTTCGCCATTTTCGCGTACGTCTTCGCCCCGATCCCACTGACCTTCATCAGATCCTCCGGCCTCTGAAATGCTCCGTTTCGGCTGCGGTAATCAATGATCTTCTTCGCCGTCGCGGGTCCTACCCCCGGCAGTTTCTGCAGGCTCTCGGCGTCAGCGGTATTTATGTTCACCTGATCGCCCGCGGACGCCGCGGCGCTTCCGCTGACGCCGCCGCCGGCAGCGCCCGCGCCTGCCTCTGTCCCGGCGGAAGCGGCCGCCCCCTTCTCCGGGATCAGGATCTTCTGTCCGTCTCTCACCTTCTCCGCCTGATTGACCGAACTGGGATCCGCCTTCTCTGTCATGCCGCCAGCCCTCTTCACAGCCTCGAACAGACGCGCGCCTTCCTTCAGCTCATAGACTCCGGGCGCCTTTACCGCTCCGCCCACATCCACATAGACCCGCTTCTCCTCCGTCTCAGCGCTGGACGCATCCACTGCCTCACTCTGACCGCCTCCCTTCTTCGTCTCCTCTGATGCCCCGGCATTTCCGGAATCCGGTAAGAGAATAGTGTCACTTTTCCCATTCCCGCCAAAAAAGAAAACAGCGGCGGCGATCACGAGGATCGCTGCCGCCGCGCGGAGCAGTTTTCGATTTTCCTTCAGTTTCAGATACCAGTTCCTGAACCTGTCTGACATGCCGCCTCCTGACTGCCGTCCGGCTGAGCTCCCGGCCTCTCCAACTGTAAATATTTTACAGCCACTCGATGGCGATGTCAACAGGGAACCCCAGTTTTTCCCGGCAGACGTCCACCTTCCAGCGCATGTCATCGAGCCCGCAGAAGTCGGAAAATGTACTGATCACCAGCTCCGGGCTCAGGTTGGACTGGCTCCCCTGATCCGCGGCGAGGCGGACGGCCAGCATGTCCCGCTCATCCGGGAAGACCTCAAGCGACCGGATCTTCCCCCGGATATCCGTCTGAACCGGTGTCTTCGACTTCTTCGATTTCTTCAGCGCCAGGATCTTATCCTGAGCCAGATAATCTTCCGCCAGAGCAGGATAATCTTCCCCATAATAGGGCTCCGGGAAGCTGATGGTATAGGTGCCGCTGTCCACCAGCGCCGCCAGGCTCTTCTTTCCTTCCGGCGGCAGCCCGAATCCCACTGCCTGAACGCCCTCCGCGAGATTATTTGTTAAGCTGGAAATAATCTGGTCCTTCGTACAGGGGGCGTCTGTCTCGAACTCCAGCAGTTCCGCCTTCGCGCTGTAGCCAAGAGAAAGAGGCTGAGCGAAGGACATCTTCGGATGGGGATTGAAGCCCTGGCTGTAAGACAAAGGAATGCCGGCCCGCCGGAAGGCGCGTTTAAAGAGACGCAGCATGTCCAGGTGGGAGGTGAAAATGCTGTAGCCCTGTTTCGAGAAAGAGATCACATACCTATTCATAGATGCCTCCCAAAGGGCATGTCACCTTCCGGTTGATGCCGCAGCCCGTGCAGCCGTAACGGCAATCCCGGGTGGTCTCGCCCGCCTGAGCCTTCTTCGCCTCCCGGATCAGGTACTCCTTCGTCACGCCGGCGTCAATCAGGTCCCAGGGCAGGTACTCGTCGAAGGCCCTTTCCCGGTAAACATAGAAACGGTAATCCATGGACCAGTCCTCGAGCAGCTTGTCCCATACAGCCTGGTCATAGTTCTCTGACCAGGCGTCCAGCCGGCAGCCCGCCTCATGGGCCAGAAGGAGGAGCTCGCCGCACCGCCGGTCACCCCGGGCGAAAATGGCCTCGCAGCGGCTGATCACATCCTCATGGTAGGAGAGATGGACCCCCTTCTTCTTCATATGTTCCTTCAGATAATGGTGTTTCTCATCCAGGGCCTCTGTCGTGGCCTGAGGCTCCCACTGGAAGGGTGTGTGTGCCTTCGGGACGAAATTAGACACACTGACGGTGACCTGGAAGCGGCCCCGGGCGCCGGAATCCCGGAAGATTTCCTGAACCCGGGCCGCGATGTCGCAGATCCCCTGCAGGTCCTCCTCCGTCTCTGTCGGGAGGCCGTCCATAAAGTAGAATTTAATGTGCCGCCAGCCCAGCTGGATGGCCTGTCGGGCAGCGCTGAAAATGTCATCCTCCGTGATTCCCTTATTAATCACGTCCCGAAGACGCTGGGTTCCGGCCTCAGGCGCGAAGGTCAGACCGGATTTTTTGTACTTCTGGATCTCCTCCAGCACCCGGAAGGAGAAGGAATCCAGCCGGAGAGAGGGAAGGGACAGGGCCACGTTCTCCCGCCGGCAGTCCTCCATCAGGCCCATGACCAGCGGCTCGAACCTGGAATAGTCGCTGGTGGACAGGGAGAGGATGGAAAGCTCGTCATGGCCGCTGGACCGAAGCTGCCTGGACGCGATCTCGATGATTTTTTCAGGAGACCGCTCCCGGACCGGCCGGTAGATCATGCCTGCCTGGCAGAAACGGCAGCCCCGGGTACAGCCCCGGAAGGTCTCGACGACTGAGCGGTCATGGACCACCTCGACGGTGGGCACGATGGTCTCTTCCGGATAGGACACGGTCTCCAGGTCCTGAACATAGGCCCGGCTCACCCGGTCCGGCGCCCCATCCCACAGCTTCCGGTAGCCCTTCAGCGTCAGGTCTTCGTTATATTCCGGCTCATAGAAGCGGGGCACATAGACCCCCTCCAGACCGGAAATCCGCTTCAGGTAATCCTCCTTCGACAGGCCGTTCTCCTTCGCTTCCCCATACTGGAGGAGGACCTGGGGCAGCACGTCTTCCCCGTCCCCGATCATGAAAAGGTCGAAGAAATCGGCCAGCGGTTCCGGATTATAAGCGCAGGGGCCCCCGGCCACCACCAGGGGATCCGCGTCCGACCGGTCCCGGGCCAGCAGCGGGATCCCTGCCAGGTCCAGCATATTCAGGATCGTAGTGTAGCTCATCTCATACTGGAGCGTGAAGCCCAGCACATCCATCTCTTCCACCGGGGTCTTGGTCTCCAGGGTAAAGAGGGGGATCTGGTACTTCCTCATCAGGGCTTCCATGTCCACGGCCGGCGAAAACACCCGCTCACAGTAGACACCGGGCGCCTCGTTGGCCACATGGTAGAGGATCTGAAGGCCGACATAGGACATACCGATCTCGTAAAGGTCCGGGAAGGCGAAGGCGAAACGGACCTTCTGGGCAGCCGGATCCTTCACGATCATATTGGTCTCACCGCCAATATAACGGCCTGGCTTCTCCACCTGTTTGAGAAGCTCCGGCAGGGTCGGCCTGAACAGGGAATCGATAGACTGACCCAGGACCGCCTCAACCTCGTCCATGAAGCGCCGGGTCATGGCCTTTCCCCGCAGGAGGCCAGCCACATGTTCTTTCGTGGTGGCATGGCGTTCGATCAGGTCCGCCACCCGTTCATCCAGTCCGGCGTAGGCGTCCTCCTTCACCAGCCGGTCCGCCAGACAGACGATGTCCGTCTCCGTCGCTTCCTGAAAAGATGGAAAATAATGCCGCATATGGACACCGACGATCTTGGCCTCCTTCATAAACCCCAGGGATTCAAGAAGGGCCTGCCCCCGAAGGTCATGGTTGGGCTCCACCCGGCGGACATCATGAATCAGGGCCGCGCTGTGAATCAGGTCCACATCGAAATCGCAGCCCTTCCTATTCAACGCTTCCGCGATCCTCACCGCCGTGTCCGCCACGGCCCGGCAGTGCCGCTGGACCCGCTTGGGTGTCCCCGTCTTCCGAAACAGGGCGTAGCATTCCTGCTCGCTGATACGTTTCTGTTTACTCATACTCGTCGATGTATTCAAACTCAAAATCCTCGATCCGGATCGTTCCGCCCTCTTCCAGGCCCAGTTCTCTCATCTTCCGCACCGCCCCGCTCTTCTCCAGGTACCGGTACAGGTAGCGGAGGGAGCCGGTGTCATTGAAATTCGTCGAATCGAAGATCTTCTTCAGCTGTTTTCCGCCGCATACGAAGGTATCCCCCTCCCGGCTGACGGTCACTGTCCTGTAGTCCGGATCCCGCTCTTCCTTCTCGAAATCGAAATACTGGGGCGCCGGCTGGTCTTCCTCCTTCTCCTTAGCCAGGTTCAGCTCCCTCAGAGCCGCGTCCAGGAGCGGCTGGACCCCCTCGTGGATGGGCGCGGACAAAGGAAAGACCTGATAGCCTCTCTCTTCCACATAACGCCTGAAGCGCTGGTATTCCGGAGCGTCCGTCCCGCCAAGAAGGTCGATCTTATTCGCCCCCACCAGCATGGGCTTGTCCGCCACCCCATGGCCATAGGCCCTGAGCTCGGCGTTAATCTTCTCGAAATCTTCGATCGGGTCCCTTCCCTCACTCCCGGACACATCCACCATGTGGATCAGGACCCGGGTCCGCTCTATATGCTTCAGGAAGGTGAGTCCCAGGCCCTGCCCCTCGCTGGCGCCCTCGATGATGCCGGCGATGTCCGCCATGACGAAACTGGTGTTTCGGAACTCGACCACGCCTAAATTAGGTGTGATGGTAGTGAAGGGATAATTGCCGATCTTCGGGCTGGAATTGGTCGCAACCTCCAGCAGACTGGACTTTCCGACATTCGGGAAACCGACCAGCCCCACGTCCGCGATCATCTTCAGCTCCAGGATCACCGTCCGTTCCCGGGCCGCCTCTCCAGCCTCCGCGAAGTTCGGCGCCTGGCGGATGGAATTCTTGAAATGGACGTTTCCCTTCCCGCCCTTTCCACCCCGGGCCGCCACGAAGGAGTCCCCGTTCTTTACCAGGTCCCCCATGACCAGACCGCTCTCTTCATCGATCACGACGGTTCCCGCCGGTACCCGGATGATCAGATCCTGACCGGCTTTCCCGAATTTCTTCTTCTTCATTCCGTCCTGACCGGATTCCGCCACATATTTCTTCTTATAGCGGAAATCCATCAGAGTCCGGAGCCCTTCATCGGCCTGGAAGATCACACTGCCGCCCCGGCCTCCGTCGCCCCCGTCAGGACCTCCTTCCGGCACGAATGGCTCCCTCCGGAAGGAGACGGCGCCATTCCCGCCCTTCCCGGAGACGATGGTGATTTTCGCTCTGTCTACGAACATCCTGTCACCTCCTGTTTCCCAGTTAAAAATAATTATACCATCAAAAATGAAAAAGCCCCTGTGTTTTTCACAGGGGCCGGAAACCATTCGCTGTTATGCTTCCTTCGGATAAACGGAGACCTTCTTTCTGGTCTTATCATACCGCTCGAACTTCACAGCGCCGTCGATCTTGGAGAACAGTGTATCGTCTCCGCCGATGCCAACGTTGCTGCCCGGATGGAACTTGGTTCCTCTCTGACGGACCAGGATGCTGCCAGCCGTCACGAACTGACCGTCACCGGCCTTGACCCCAAGCCGCTTAGACTCTGAATCACGACCGTTCTTGGAACTACCGACACCCTTCTTACTTGCCATGGATAGACACCTCCTGTCTGATCATTCGTCCTTATTTCTCTGCCGCTTCGATGGCTTCGATGATCTCAGCCTTCGTAGCCTTCTCATCGACGTCCACGCCCTGCTCCTTCGCAGCGGCGATCAGCTCATCCTTCTTCATGGAAGCGGATACCTTCTTCGGAGCTTCCTCATCAGCCTGCTCACCGTTCCCGCCGAGGCTCTTAATCTCGACTTCGGTGTAATTCTGACGATGCCCCTGTTTCTTTCTGTAATCCTTCTTCGCCTTATACTTGAAGATGACGACCTTCTTCTCTTTCCCGTTGGCCGTGACCTCCGCGAAAACGGAAGCGCCATCCACATAGGGGTGGCCCACTTTCATGCCTTCCTCCGTGCTCATCGCGAGCACCTTATCGAAGACAACCTTCTCTCCCGGCTCCAGACCAAGCTTCTCGACCCTGAGGACATCGCCCTCCTGGACCTTATACTGCTTCCCGCCGGTCTCAATCACTGCGTACATAAATCTTTCCTCCTCTTACCAGTCTCGCCTTCCCGGGCAGCCGCGCTTTAAAACCCGTTCAGAGCGGTCTAACTCAGTTACTATATCACGCGTCCGGGGACTTGTCAACGGAAACGCCAAGCGCCGGAGAAAAAAATGAAGCTTTACAATAGATGTGAGACCTTGGGAATAGAAAAAGGCGATTGAGTCCGTTAGAATGATTTTCCCGCAAATCAACTCTAACGAAAGGACTATCAATCGCCATGAACAGCATAGCACATTCACAGCGTTATTTTCCCCACACTATTGAAACCAGATTCTACGCCGTCAGGCTGGATCTATGCTGATCGGCAGAGGTCCTTCGACTATACGCATATATGCAGCTGATCCATGTAACAGGTGGGCCGCGCCGATGAAAAGAGAAGGCCGGAGCTGTTCTTCACAGCCTCAGCCTCCTCAATGCAAGCTCACAGCTTTCTCATTTCTCCGCTCAACAAGTGGAGGAGCCGCGTGACGACCGGCAGTTCTCTTCCCTCACCTACTCGATGATAACCCCGTCATCATCGATTTCAAGGTCATCCTCTTCAGGCATCTCGGAGACCTGCGCCTCCTTCGGCTCATTCTCCGAATACAGGCTGTCCAGCACCTTCTGCTTCACCTCTTCCAGAAGATCCGGGTTGGCCTCCAGGTAAGCTTTCACATTCTCCCGGCCCTGACCGATCCTGTTCCCATCATAGCTGTACCAGGAACCGGTCTTCGAAATGATGTCCGCGTCGACAGCGCAGTCCAGCACATCTCCTGATAAGGATATGCCCTTCCCATACATGATGTCGAACTCCGCCCTCTTAAAGGGCGGCGCTACCTTATTCTTCACAACCTTCACCCGGGTCCGGTTGCCCAGCATCTTATCTCCCTGCTTGATCGTTTCGATCCTGCGGACATCGAACCTCATCGTGGCGTAAAATTTCAGGGCACGGCCGCCGGTGGTGGTCTCCGGGCTCCCGAACATCACCCCCACCTTCTCCCGCAGCTGGTTGATGAAAACCACGCAGGTGTTCGTCTTATTCACGGTACCGGTCAGCTTCCGCAGGGCCTGGGACATGAGCCTGGCCTGAAGGCCCACGTGGGATTCTCCCATTTCCCCCTGAATCTCCGCCTTAGGCACCAGGGCCGCCACAGAGTCGATGACGATAATGTCCACCGCTCCGCTGCTGGCCAGCATATCGCAGATCTCCAGGGCCTGTTCGCCCGTATCCGGCTGAGATACCAGGAGTTCCTCGACCTGGACCCCCAGGTTCTTCGCGTACACCGGATCCAGCGCGTGCTCCGCGTCGATGAAAGCCGCCCGGCCGCCCTTCTTCTGCGCTTCCGCGACCATATGCAGGGTCAGGGTCGTCTTCCCGGAAGATTCAGGACCATAGACCTCGATGATCCTGCCCCTGGGAACGCCGCCCACGCCAGTGGCCAGGTCCAGACTCAGGGACCCGGTCGAGATGGTGTCTATATCCATCGGCGTATCGCTCAACTTCATGATGGCGCCCTGGCCGAACTGTTTCTGAATCTTCGAGAGTGCCGCGTCCAGCGCCGCGTCCCGGTCTTCCGTCCCGGCCTTCTTCCGGCCGCTCTTCTTCTCCTTCGCGTCCATTCTGTCTCCCTCCGTAAAAAAAAGAACATCTGTTCTTATTCTATTCTAACTGACACAGCGGGGATGTCAACCCCGAATTTCACCAAGGGCACCACCGTTTTCCGAAAAATGGAAATAAATGGTAATTGCAATTTACCACATGGGGACGCATTTGTCAACAGACGCTCTCGGATCCCTGCCGTCCAGAAGGCAGTTGGCGAGATCCAGCATGGACAGGACCGCGTAGTTCCGGTTCCAGGCCCGGTCCTTCTCGTG
>CACZTH010000078.1 GCA_902784035.1 uncultured Eubacteriales bacterium | reverse complement strand
CTCACGGCCATGGGGATCCGGAACCTGGAATTGGACCGGTACGAGGCGGACGACATCATCGGGACGGTGGCCCGGATGGGCGAAGCGGCGGGCCTGGAGCCCCTGATCGTCACCGGCGATAAGGACGCGCTCCAGCTCTGCACGGATGTGACGAAGGTCATGATCACCCGGCGGGGC
The DNA here is from genome assembly GCA_902784035.1 of uncultured Eubacteriales bacterium. Taxonomy (GTDB): domain Bacteria; phylum Bacillota; class Clostridia; order Peptostreptococcales; family Anaerovoracaceae; genus Aminicella. The sequence continues at coordinate 2,948 of CACZTH010000078.1, read as the reverse complement.
ATTTCCTCCTTCGATCTCTATGACCGGTCGAAGATGCTGGAACGGTATGAACTGACACCAGAGCAGTTCATCGACCTGAAGGGCCTCATGGGCGACGCCTCCGATAAACTGCCGGGAATCCCCGGCGTCGGGGAGAAGACAGGGATCCGTCTCCTGAAAGAATTCGGCAGCGTGTCCGAGCTTCTGAAGCGGTCTGACGAGATCAAGTCGGCCAAGCTCAGGGAGAAGGTCCAGGATAACGCCCAGCTGGCGGTTATGAGCCGGAAGCTGGCGGAGATCGTGACCAGCGCTCCCCTGGACATCACTGTCGAGGACCTGAAACGGGCTCCCCAGGACGACGAGGCAGTCATCGGGATCCTGTCCAGGCTCCAGTTCACCAGCTTCCTGAAACGGATGCGCCTGAGCGGAGGGGAGCCGGATGCGAAGGAGGGAGGGAATTCCGCCTTCGAAAGGGAATGGAAAGAGGTGGTCATCGGCGCCTCCGACCCCCTTGACCCCCTGAAGGAGATCCCGGCGGGCGCGGAAACCGGGCTCCTGGTCCTGGGCAGCGACGGCCACGCGGAAGACCCTGTCCTTTATGCTGTCCTTCTTCTGGCGCCGGCCATGGGCACCTGTTTTCTGGTCACCGGGCCGGAGGAACGGAGTGAGGAACTGATCGGGGTCCTGGAAGAGAAGAAACTGAAGTTTTTCGGGAGCGGTCTCCAGCAGGCCTATTATCTTCTGATGCGGAAGGGGCTCCAGACCGCTGAGACCCTGTATGACTGCTCCGTGGCGGCTTACTGTCTGGCCCCGACCAGGTCCGACTACAGCCTGAAGGTCCTGGGGCTGGAGCTCCTGAAGCGGGAGCTCCCGGAAGAGGGAGACCTGGCCCAGAAAGCAGCCCAGGGCAGCCTTTTGTCTGAAATCGACAGGGAACTTCTGACCGGCGGCCGGCAGCTTCTCCTGGCCTGCATGGACATCTGGCCCCTCCAGGAGGCTCAGCTCCGGGCCCAGGAAGAAGAACAGCTGGCCCGGGAGATCGAGTTCCCCCTGATCGAGGTCCTGGCCGCCATGGAGTGCGCGGGCGTTCAGACGGACCGAAGGGTCCTCCAGCAGATCAGCGCCGACCTGACCGGGGCAGTGGCTTCCCTGGAGCAGGAGATCTGGGACCTGGCAGGCACCCAGTTCAACATCAATTCTCCGATCCAGCTGGGCGAGGTCCTTTTCGAAAGGCTGGGCCTTCCCCCGAAGAAGAAGACGAAACGGGGCTACAGCACCAGCGCCGATGTGCTGGAATCCCTGAAGGACAAGCATCCCATCGTCGGAAAGGTCCTGGAGTACCGGACCGTGGCCAAGCTGAAGAGCACCTACGCCGACGGGCTGGAACCTCTGATCGGGTCTGACGGCCGGATCAGGGCCCATTTCCAGCAGACGGTGACCGCCACCGGCCGGCTGTCCTGCACAGCGCCCAACCTCCAGAACATCCCGGTCCGCATGGAGCTTGGACGGACCATCCGGAAGGCTTTCATCGCGGGAACCGGCAGAACCTTCGTCGGCGCCGATTATTCCCAGATCGAACTCCGGGTCCTGGCCAGCATGTCCGGAGACGAGAACCTGATCCGGGACTTCCGGGAGGGGAAGGACATCCACCGGACCACCGCCGCCCGGGTCTTTGAAGTTCCCTATGAAGAAGTGACGCCGCTGCTCCGTTCCCGCGCCAAGGCGGTGAACTTCGGCGTCATCTACGGGATGAGCGGCTTCGGACTGTCCGGCGAGATTCACGTGAGCCGGAAAGAGGCTGAGCGCTACATTCAGGAATACTTCGCCAAGCATCCCCAGGTCCGGTCCTTCATGGATGACGCTGTGAAGCAGGCGAAGGAAAAAGGCTACTCGACCACGCTCTTCGGCCGCCGCAGGGCCATCTCAGAGATCCAGTCCTCGAATTTCATGACCCGGAACCTGGGCGAGCGGCTGGCCATGAACAGCCCTATCCAGGGCACCGCCGCCGACATCATTAAGATCGCCATGGTCCGGGTCTACCGGGAGCTTCGGGACCGGGGCCTCCGGTCCCGCCTGGTCCTTCAGATCCACGACGAGCTGATCATCCAGACAGAAGATGGCGAGCTCGACACGGTGAAGGAACTGCTCCGTCGGAATATGGAAGAAGCGGCTGACCTGAAGGTCGCCATGGTCTGCGATATGAACCAGGCAGACAGCTGGTATGATCTGAAGTAGGGAGGAAGTCAATGAAGATTATCGGTATCACCGGCGGCATCGGCTCCGGGAAGTCTACGGTCTCCTCATATTTAACGGCGAAGGGCTACCCGGTCTACGACGCGGATGAGATGTCCCGCGGCCTGACGCGGGACGGAAGTCCGGTCCTGAAGGAGATCGGCGCGGCTTTCGGGGAAGACCTGATCCGGCCGAACGGTTCCCTGGACCGGCAGGCTCTGGCCCGAGTGGTCTTCGCGGACCCGGAGAAGCGGCGGACTCTGGAAGCTATCGTCACCGCCCGGGTGGGAGACCTGATGACCGAAGCCCTGGCCCGGGAAGAGAAGAAGGGTACGAAGGTCGCCTTCATGGACGTTCCGCTCCTGTTCGAGACCGGCTGGGACAGCCGCTGCGACCAGGTCTGGGTGGTGACCGCGGACCGGGAAGTCCGGATCCGGCGGGTCATGGACCGGGACGGACTGAGCCGGGACCAGGTGGAAGCCAGGATGCGGAACCAGATGCCCGATGAGGAGAAAACGGCCAGAGCCCAGGCCGTGATCGACAATTCCGGAAGCCGGGCGGCGACCCTGGCCCAGCTGGACGTCCTGACGGCAGCTTTACCCGCATTTTACGGGAACTGAAAAATGGAATTGACAAAACCCTTTCGTCACCGTATAATCCCGTCTTTGACAGTTAAAAAAGAGTAAAAGCCGGTAGACCACTCCAATCAGTGGGTTTACCGGCTTTTTGATTCATAT
>CACZTH010000077.1 GCA_902784035.1 uncultured Eubacteriales bacterium | reverse complement strand
TTACATTCGTGAATCCGCCATCACAAAAATCCTTGAACAACAGGCCGCCTGATCATTATCGGGGACTCAATGGAAACTTTTTGCGACCAATTCTTGACACTAGCAGGCAGTCCCCATGTGGGGCTGCCTTTTGGTATACATGGAAGAAGGTCTTATCAAAAGGGGCCATCCAAAACCGCATAGTAGTAAGACAGTCCCGCTTTCAGGCGGACTTTCTACAGGCGGCGGAGCAGGTTCCAGGCCGCCATGGTCAGACTGTCGGGAAGGAGTCCTCCCAGGAGCCGCTGCTGCCAGGAAAGCAGGCTGGGACAGGAGACCGGGAGGCCCAGGGCGGCGTCCCGGAACGCCCGGCTGGCCACATACTTCTCCTGGGCGGCGAAGGGGAAGTGCCGGATGTAGGAGGCGTTTCCCGTCCGCTGGGCGATCCGGATGAATTCCGTATCCTTCACCCAATAGGGGCAGACGGCCGTGACCCGGATCCCCCGGCCGAGAAGCTCGAATCCCAGGGCGCGGCTGTACTTCAGCAGGAAGGACTTCGTGGCGGCGTAGGTGTTCAGGTAGGGCAGGGGCTGAAAGGCCGCGATGGAACAGATGTTGACGATGTGGGCGGGCTTCTTCATATGGGGGATGACCAGCTCGCAGAGGGCGGCGGCGGCCCGGCAGTTCAGGTCGATCATGTCCTCTGTGTCCGCCAGGTTCATTTCCCGGGACGGCCCGATCTTCCCGAAGCCGGCGCAGTTAAACAGCCAGTGGACCTCCGGGTCCAGGTCGTCCAGCAGGGCCTGGATGTCCCGGACGGCGGACTTCTGGGTCAGGTCCTTCGGGATGGGCCGGAGGGTGGTCCGGCAGTCCTTCTGGAGGGCCAGCAGCCGCTCTTCTCTTCGGGCGATGACCCAGATCTCATCCAGCTCTTCTTTCTGGTCCAGGCGGAGGACGAACTGACGTCCGAGTCCGCTGGACGCGCCAGTCACGATAGCGATCTTCATGTTTGACCTCCTTCTTTACTGGGTAAATTGAAAAAAACTACAGGCATTCGTTCAACATTGGCTTTCGGTTATGGTATCATTATTCCGGCCGGAAGGCAAACCCGGCCGGCGCAGGACCGGCTGGGCGGCGCCCGCGGCAGGCATGGCCCGTCGGGGACAGGCTTGTCCTGCCGGGGGAGAAGAACGACCGCCGGGACGGCCTTTGTCCGCCCCGGATCAGATAGAAGGAAAGGAAGAGAACTGAAATGCCCATTAAGGTGCCGAATGATCTGCCCGCTGTCGATATCCTCACGAAGGAAAATGTTTTCGTGATGACGGACAACCGGGCCATGACCCAGGACATCCGCCCCCTCCATATCCTGATTCTCAACCTGATGCCGACGAAGATCGCCACGGAGACCCAGCTGACCAGACTCCTGGGGAATACGCCCCTTCAGGTGGAGCTGGAGCTCCTTCATACAGCTTCCCATAAGTCCCATGTGACCTCCCAGGAGCACATGATCGCCTTCTATAAGACCTTTGATGAGATCAGGGAGAACTATTACGACGGCATGGTGGTGACAGGGGCGCCCATCGAGACCATGCCCTTCGAGGAGGTGGACTACTGGGAGGAGTTCTGCCGGATCCTGGACTGGACCAGGACCCATGTTCACAGTACCCTCTACCTCTGCTGGGGGGCTCAGGCGGCGCTCTATCATTTCTATGGGATCGAGAAGCACCTGCTGCCGAAGAAGCTGGCGGGGGTCTACCGGCACTGGCTGAATTATAAGAAGGGGATGCTGTTCCGGGGCTTTGACGATGAGTTCTACGTGCCCCATTCCCGTGCCACCACGGTCTACGCGGAGGACATCGAGAGGGTGCCGGAGCTGAAGATCCTGTCTACTTCGGATGAGGCGGGGGTCTTCGCCGTGAAGTCGGAGAATGACCGGGAGATCTACATCATGGGCCATTCAGAGTATGATGAGGACACCCTGGCCCTGGAGTATGAGCGGGACCTGAAGGCCGGCGGCTGCCCGGACGTGCCGGAGCACTACTATCCGAACGATGACCCCAGCCAGAGGCCCATCGTCCGCTGGCGGTCCTGCGCCAACCTCTTCTATTCCAACTGGCTGAATTATTTCGTTTACCAGTCCACCCCCTATGACATCCGTCAGATCCGGGAGGAGGACCTGCCTGCCTTCACTGGCTGCGAGTCGGCCCTGACGGTGGCGAAATTCGGCGGGATCACCCTGAACGACGCGGAGGGCTTCCGGCGGGTGAAGGAGATCGTGGAGAAGGACCCGGCCCGCCGCTATGTGGTGGTATCCGCTCCCGGCGAGGTGCCCGGGACGGGCATCCGGATGACGGACCTGCTTCTTGGGGCTACCGGATCCGCGAAGAAATTCAATGAAAACATGGACCTGATCCAGGCCCAGTTCCAGGGGATCATCGATGGGCTGGGCGTCAGCTTCGACCTGGCGGGCGAGATGGAGGAGATCCGCCGGGTCTATAAATCGGGCGTGGCGGGCGGTCATTACGTGGCAAGCCGCGGGGAGTACCTGTGCGGAAAGATCCTGGCCGCCTGGCTGGGTTATGATTTCGTGGACGCCCGGGACACCATGGTCTTCGGCTATGACGGACAGCCGGACTCTAAGAAGACCCTGTCCCGGACGAGGGCGATTCTGGCTGACCATGCCCGGGCAGTAATCCCCGGTTTCTACGGCGCTTTCGAGAACAGGGTCATCACCACCTTCCCCCGGGGGGGCTCGGACATCACCGGCGCCCTGGTGGCGGAGGCGGTGGGCGCGGACCTCTATGAGAAGTGGACCGATGTCCCCGGGGTCCTGATGGCTGACCCGAAGATGGTGGAACGGCCCCTCTCGGTCCCGGTGATCACGTACGCGGAGCTCAGGGAGATGTCTCTGACCGGGTCTGAGGTCATGCACGAGGACACGGTCCTTCCGGTCCAGGAGGCGGGCATTCCCATGAACATCCGGTCCGCCTTCCAGCCGGACCTGCCGGGCACCGTCATCCTGGACCGGGCGGACCAGTATAAGACCCTGCTCCAGATCTCCGGCATTTCCGCCCGGTCCGGTTACGCGGGGATCTCCATCGCCATGCCCCGCCTGTCCGCTCACCGGGAGATCCGGGAGAAGATCTCCGGGATCCTGACCCGGGCGAAGCTGAAGCTTTTCAAGGAGATCTCTTCCGTAGACGCCCTGGACATCGTGGTGGAGGAAGCCGGCCTCCGGGGGCGGCAGGATGAGCTTCTGGAAGCCCTCCGGGAGGCGGCGCCGGAAGCCCAGGTCCGGCTGCTGGACGGGCTGTCCGTCCTGGCGGTCGTGGGACGGGAATTCGCCGATTCCCCGGCGGTGGCGGCGAAGGTCCTGGACGCTCTGGATAAGGCCAGGATCAGCATCCGCTTCCTGGACCATGCCCCTGGCCGGATCAGCATGACCCTGGGCATCGACCGGAAGGACCAGGAAGAAGCGGTCAACGTGGTCTACCGGGCCTTCTCCCGGATGGTGATGCAGTAAACCCTGGCCCGCGGACGGGTATGAGAAAGCAGAGGATTTCGTGGAAACAACCGATCAGGGTAAGAATCGAGAGAACCCGCTGGGCGCAGAGCCAGTGGGTTCTCTGCTCAGGAAATACGCTATTCCCAGCATTCTGGCCATGCTGGTGGGGTCCCTGTATAATATCGTGGACCAGTTCTTCATCGGCCAGTACGTGGGGCAGCTGGGGAACGCGGCGACGAACATCGCCTTTCCCTTCTCTACCTCCTGCGTCGCGATCTCCCTCCTTTTCGGAATCGGGGGAGCTTCTAATTTCAACCTGGCCCTGGGCAGAGGAAAGCAGGACAGGGCCCGCGGTTACATGGGGACGGCAGTGGCCCTGGCCGCGGTATCCGGCCTGGCTCTCGCCGTATTCGCCGAGGTCCTGCTTCGGCCGGTCCTGCTGTTTTTCGGGTCCTCTCAGGCCATTCTCCCCTACGCCATGGATTATACCCGGATCACGGCGATCGGGTTTCCGGCGCTGATCATGTCCACCGTCGGCGCCCACCTGATCCGGGGCGACGGCCGGCCTCAGATCAGCATGGTCTGCAACATGACGGGGGCCGTTCTGAATATCTTTCTGGACGCCTGGTTCATGATCTCTTTCGGCTGGGGCATGAAGGGCGCCGCCCTGGCGACCATCCTCGGCCAGTACATTTCCTGCGGCCTGGCGGTCTGGTTCCTGGCCCACGGGAAGACGGTCCGGCTCAGGCCCCGTGACCTGGTCCCCCGGGCCGCTTCCGCCCGGTCCATCCTGGCCCTGGGCGTCGCTCCCTGCATCAACCAGCTCGCCATGATGGTGGTCCAGATCGTCCTGAACAATTCTCTCCGCCACTACGGGGCCCTGTCGGTCTATGGGGCGGAGACGGCCATCGCCGTCGTCGGGATCGGAACGAAGGTGAACATGGTGTTCATGGCTTTCGTCATCGGCATGTCCCAGTCTCTTCAGCCCATCGCCAGCTTTAATTACGGGGCGGGGAAATATGACCGGGTTCGAGAGGCCTACCGGAGAGCCGTTACGGTGGGAGCCGTCATGGCGGTCCTGTCCTGGGCGCTGTTCTTCTTCTTCCCCCGCCAGATCATCGGGCTGTTTGGCCGGGGGGAGAACGAGCTCTA
>CACZTH010000076.1 GCA_902784035.1 uncultured Eubacteriales bacterium | reverse complement strand
CACGGCTCCGATATACATGTCCACCTCAGGATGGATCTCGTGCATCTTCTTGATCCCGTCCGGCGCCGCGATGATGCACATGAAATGGATCTTCTTCGCCCCATGCTCCTTCAGCATGGTGATGGCCGCCGTGGCTGACCCGCCCGTGGCCAGCATGGGATCCACCACGAAAACCTCCCGGTTCTCGATGTCCTTCGGCAGCTTGCAGTAATACTCCACCGGCTCCAGCGTCTCCGGGTCCCGGTAGAGACCGATGTGACCGACCTTCGCGGAGGGGATAATGGTCCGAACTCCGTCTACCATGCCGAGACCGGCCCGCAGGATGGGCACCACCGCCATCTTCCGGCCCTTCAGTCTTTTCACCGTGGTCCCCGCGATGGGCGTCTGAATCTCCACATCCTCCATCTCCAGGTTTCGCGCCGCCTCGTAGCACATGAGCATGGCAACCTCACTGGCCAGCTCCCGGAACTCCTTCGTACTGGTCCCCTCTTCTCTCATGATGCCGATTTTATGCTGGATCAAAGGATGCTCCATCACGATCGTCTCTGCCATCTGCTGTCTTCCTTTCCCCGGCCCCCGCCGGTCGCCTTCCCGTCCGCCGACCCCGGCGGCCGATTTTTTTCTATTATATCATCTACTGCCCCGCGGGGGCAGATGATTTTCCTCTGCTGCCCAACAGGTCAGACGAATTCCCCCTTTACGCCATCCGGAAAATCTGGTATAGTGACAAGACAGTTGCCATTTTTACTGTAAAGTTCGCTGGCGCCTCACCGATGACAACGCCCGCCGGAGGCGGGTCAGCCGGGGTGCCTTTATCTGACAAAAGGAGTTCTCATGACCGCGTTCCAAAGTTTCCTGAAAAAGAAAAACATCGAGATCTCGCTGAAAAGGTATGGGATCGACGCCCTGGGGGCCATGGCCCAGGGCCTGTTCTGCTCCCTGCTCATCGGCACCATCATCAACACCCTGGGGACCCTGCTCCACCTGGGTTTCCTGCAAAACCCCGTGGCCACCATCGCCGGCGCTGAGTATACTGTCGGCGGCCTGGCCATGGCCATGAGCGGGCCCGCCATGGCTGTCGCCATCGGCCGCGCCCTGCAGTCCCCGCCCCTGGTCCTCTTCTCCCTGGTGAGCGTCGGCTTCGCGTCGAACGCCCTCGGCGGCGCGGGCGGCCCGCTGGCGGTGCTTTTCGTCGCCATTATCACCGCGGAAGTCGGGAAAATGGTCGCTGGGGAGACGAAAGTCGACATTCTGGTCACGCCCCTCGTCACCATCGCCATCGGCGTCGGCCTGTCCGCTCTGATCGCCCCGCCCCTGGGCGCCCTGGCCATGAAGCTGGGCAGCCTGATCATGTGGGCCACCAACCTCCAGCCCTTCCTCATGGGCATCCTGGTCTCCGTCATCGTGGGCATCGCCCTGACCCTGCCCATCTCCTCCGCCGCCATCTGCGCGGCCCTGGGCCTGGTGGGCCTGGCCGGCGGCGCCGCCGTCGCGGGCTGCTGCGCCCAGATGGTCGGCTTCGCCGTCATGTCCTTCCCCGAGAACCGCTGGGGCGGCCTGGTTTCCCAGGGCCTGGGCACCTCCATGCTGCAGATGCCTAATATCGTGAAAAACCCCCGGGTCTGGATCGCTCCGACCCTGACCTCCGCCATCACCGGCCCTCTGGCAACCTGCCTCTTCCACCTGGAGATGAACGGACCCGCCATCGACTCCGGCATGGGCACCTGCGGTCTGGTCGGCCAGATCGGCGTCTTCCAGGGCTGGCTGGAGGCCGTCGAAAAAGGTACGAAAGCGTCGATCACCGCCTTCGACTGGACCGGACTGATCCTGATCTGCTTCGTCCTTCCCGCTGTGCTCTGCCCCCTGATCAACATGGCCTGCCGGAAAATGGGCTGGGTGAAGGATGGCGACCTGACCCTGGAGTAGGATCTTCCCTCGTCGCGATGAGGCTGACCGCATCCGCGCTGGGATCCATCCGGTTCTGTTTGGAGCTCCCCTTCGCGACGTGGCTGACAATAACCTCTCCGCGCCCGCTGATGCTGTTCGCTCATGCTATAATATAGCCACGTGAAAGGAGTCTTGCATGGGGAAAGCTGGCAGAGCGAATAGCGTCCACCTATCGGCCGGCGCGGCGAAATTCGTCGAATCACCGACCGCCGGCGCGGCGAAGAACGTCGAGTCACCGACCGCTGGCGCGTCGAAGAAGGTCGAGTCACCGACCGCCGGCGCGGCGAAATTCGTCGACGTCACACGTGAGGTCCCGCGGGCTGAAGCTCCGAAGGGTCCGGTTCGCCTGGTCCTGACATCGCCCGATCCAACCGGCGCTGAGCTGGGGGAAGCCGAGAAGCTGGCCGGCCACCTGGGCATTCCTTTGGTCATCGCGGAAGAGCCGGAAACCGCTGGGCAATCGAAGAGACAGCCAGAAAGGCCGACGACGCGGCATAGGGCATGGAACGGCGAGAATCCTGATGATCTGGTTCTTCGCTGGACGGGCGCGGCGCTGACCCTGGAGCGAAGCGGCCAGTCCATCGCCTGTGACTTTTCCCACTTCGCCCGACGGCTCCGTCCCGCTAACCTGGACCGGGAGCTGGTGGTCCGGGCGGCCCGAATCCGGGGAGTGGAAGGACCCCTGCGGGTCCTGGACGGGACCGCGGGATTGGGCGAAGACGCTTTATTACTGGCCGGCGCCGGGTATGAAATAACCCTGCTGGAGCGGGATCCGGTCATTTTCGCCCTCCTGCGAGACGGCCTTCGGCGGGCGGCCCAGTCTGAGGATCCTGCCCTCGCGGCAGCCGCCTCCCGCATGACCGCCTTCGAGGCCGACAGCATCCTGTGGATGCGGAAGCTGGCCCAGTCTCCCAGCGCGGCAGACCGGCCGGACATCATCTTCCTGGACCCCATGTTTCCGGAGCGCAGGAAAAGCGGCCTGGTAAAGAAGAAGTTTCAGCTGATCCACCAGCTGGAAGATCCGGAGGCCAATGATCAGGCCCTGCTGGAAGCGGCGTTCGCGGCTGCCCCCCGGAAGATCGTCATCAAACGCCCCGCGAAGGGTCCCTTCCTGGGCGGCCTCACCCCCGGCTACGCTCTGCGGGGGAAAACCATCCGTTACGACTGCCTGATCCCGCCCCGCGGGAAAGGAACGATATAAAGCAGTCTCTTTCTGTATCGATCGCCATTACGGAAGAGGAGGCGCCTCAGCAGCGGCAAACTGCCGTTCCTGAGACACCTCCTCTTTATTTTTTGTCCGCGTCCGCGGAACCTTTATTCCACTCCGTCCCAGCAGTAGGTACAGAGCTTGCATTTCGGCAGGCCCGTGGCGTCGATCATGTCATCCAGCCGCTGATAGCGGAGAGAGTCGAATCCCTGGCGCCTGCGGATCTCCTCGGTCATCCTGCAGTAGCACTCTGTGTTCGGGTCGCTGTACTCCGCCAGCTTTTCCTCGTCCCTTTCCCCCTCGAAATCGCGGATCACCCGGCGGGCGATCAGGTCCATCGCCGACCGGGAACGTGAGAAGTTCAGGTACTTACAGGCGTAGGTGATGGGCGGGCAGGACACCCGGACGTGGACCTTCTTCGCCCCGCTGCTGTACAGGTATTTAATGGTGTCCCGAAGCTGGGTGCCGCGGACGATGGAATCGTCCACCAGGACCATGGACTTCCCTTCGATCAGACCGTCCACCGGCACCAGCTTCATCCGGGCGATCGTCTCCCGGATCTTCTGGTCTGTCGGCATGAAGGACCGGGGCCATGTCGGGGTGTACTTAATGAATGGCCGCATGAAGGGGACCCTCGCCTCATTCGCGTAGCCGATCGCGTGGGCCGTGCCGGAATCCGGGACGCCGGCCGCGTAATCGATGTCATCCGCGTCGTCCCGCCTGGCCAGGTTGGCCCCGTTCTTATACCGCATCTCCTCCACGTTCAGCCCCTCGTAGCAGGAGTTGGGGTAGCCGTAATAGATCCAGAGGAAGGTGCAGATCCGCATGGTGTCCCCCGGCGCCTGGATCATCGTCACCGACTCCGGCGTAATGAAATCGATCTCTCCCGACCCGATCTCCTTATAATCTCTATAGCCCAGATTCACATAGGCGAAGCTCTCGAAGGAGACGCAGAAGGCCCCCTCCTTCACTCCGATATGAAGAGGCGTCCGGCCCACCCGGTCCCTGGCCGCGTAGAGCCCTTCCTTCGTCAGAATCAGCAGGGACAGCGATCCGTCCACCCGTTCCTGGGCGTAGCGGATGCCCGCCGGGATGGAATCCTGGGTATTGATCAGCGAGGCCACCAGCTCCGTCGCGTTGACCTCCTCCGAACTCATGACCTGGAACTGGGTCCGGCCCGAATCATAAGCCTCCTTCACCAGTTCCTCCATGTTGTTGATCTTACTGACCGTGACGATGGCGAAGGTCCCCAGGTGGGACTGGACCAGGACCGGCTGGGGCTCATAGTCCGAGATGCAGCCAACGCCCAGGTGTCCGTTCATTTTACCCAGTTCACCGTCGAATTTCGTCCGGAAGGGCGTGTTTTCGATGTTGTGGATAGACCTGTAGAAGCCCTTGCCGCCATAGACAGCCATGCCGCCCCGCCGGGTGCCCAGGTGGGAATGGTAGTCAATGCCGAAAAAAAGGTCCGCCGCGCAGTTTTCACGCGACGCTACGCCGAAGATCCCGCTCATGTATTTCTCCTTTATTGGTTATTTGTGATGCGGCATACGGAAATCGGTGCGTGCGCCCAATTCGCCTCTATTATACCTCCCTTTCGATTCCGTTTGAAGTGGGGACAAAGGATGTCCGCCAACCGATCAGGTTCAGGCCTCCGGCCCGGCCTCCTCCGATGACTCCAGACCAGTCACCCGATCCTCCTCCGGTGATTCCCTGCCGGCCGCCTGATCCTCCGCCAGTGACTCCAGGCCGGTCACCTGATCCTCCCGGAAGACCGCCAATTGGTCACCAACCTTCACCTGGTAGTCAGCCCGGGGAACGAAGCTGGCCTCGCCGCTGGTGACCAGGACCACGGCAATCTGATCGTCCGCCAGGATTTCTTTCGGTCTCTTCCCGATCCAGCGGCTGTCCAGGTCGATCGTCACGACCTGCAGGCCGGCCGCCAATCCCTCCGAGGAGGACTGGGCCCGCTGGTACTGCTCCACGAAGCCGGCAGAGATGATGCCGGTGGGAATGGCCACCGCGCCCACGCCCAGGAAGGAGATGACGATGGCCATGGCCTGGCCCAGGGCCGTTACCGGGTAGATATCCCCGTATCCCACCGTGAGCAGGGCCGACACGCTCCACCAGATGCCGGAGAAAGCGTTGCGGAAGACCTCCGGCTGGGCCCTGTGCTCGGCGCTGTACATGCAGATGGACGCCGCCAGCATGAGGACCAGGACGATGAAGACGCTGGACAGGATCTGATTCCGCTTCTCCGCCAGAACAGACTGGATGACCATGAAGCTGTCGAACTGTTTATTAATCCGGAAGAGATGGAAGATCCGCGCCACCCGGAGCATGCGGAAGACCACGAAGCCAGAGAGAAAGAAGAAGGGAAGGATGGAAAAAAGGAGAATGAGCCCGTCCAGGGAGAAGGCGAAGCGAATCGATGCCCTGCCGGCGGTCAGGCCCGGGTACAGGTACTCCGCCGTCCAGAGGCGGAGCAGGTACTCGACGATGAAAACCGCCGTGGTCACCTGCTCGGCCCCGTGAAAAAAAAGCTGCCAGCGGGCCAGCTCGGAGAAGGTCTCCAGAAACAGGACCAGGATGTTGATCAGGATCACGCCGACGATGAAAATGTCGAAGGCCCGGCTGATCAGGTCGGACTCGTTCCCGATCTGAATGATGTCGAAAATCCTTCTTTTCCGTCCTTCCATGATCCTCCCGTCCTTTCTGGCGGATTCTTTTCTGACGGATTCCTCTCTTCAGGTCATCGCAGGGATCCCGGACCGCGAAGCGGGGCGGTCCTCATACTGGGTCACGGACAGCTCCGCGCACCAGGGATCCCTGACCACGAAGCGGGGGCGGTCCATCCGGAGATCATCACGCCTCCTCGTCGTCCAGGTTCTTCATGCCCAGTTCCCGGATCAGAATCTCAGCGGTCTTGCCGGCGCAGAGACCGGTAAAGGACTGGCACTGCTCAGCCCGTTTGATGGGGCTGTCGAAGCCCCGGGTCAGGATCCGGCAGCAGGTGACGTTCTTCCCGTTCTCAGCCTTGAAATAGTCATGGAGCTCCCGGGTCAGCCGCTGGCAGGTCCGAACGTCCGGATCCATGGGGCTGGTCCGGCCGAAAAACATGCTGAGCGCCACCGCGCCGCCGTTCAGCGCGCCGCAGACACAGCCCGACCCCATGCCGCCGCCCATCATGGAGGTCATCTTCATCGCCTCCGGGGGCAGGTCCAGATCGAAATTCTTCCAGATGGCGGCCATCACGGATTCCCCGCAGAAGAAGCCGCCCATATAATTCCGTTCCGCGTCGGCGATTACCTGCTTCACACTGACCGCGTCCGCGTGCTTCATGACCGGGTTTTCGGTCAGCAGTTCTTCATACTTCATGCTCTCGCTCCTTTCACGCTCTGCCTTCCCTCCAGCCTAACCCCACAGGACCCGGGGGTAAACGCCCTGATCCTTCAGGGATTCGAACCGGGCAGCGACTTCCGGCTTGTCCTCCCGGTAGGTGACCCCGAACCAAAGGTCGTCCGTCGGAAGAACCGCCACGCTGGCTTCGCCGGCCCTGACCTGCCGGTCCGCGGCGTGATGGAGGAGGAATTCGCCCTCCAGGGGATTTCTTCGCAGAGTCCTGCTCAGGAAAGACCGGAAGCCCGCTTCCATTACCGGCAGGTAGGCCGGGCTGAAGCCCCAGAGATTCATGGAGACCAGGGTCCCTTCCGGAAGGACCGTCAGCCGGCCAGAGGCCGTCAGACCGGTGATCTCCCCCTCGTGTTCGCCTTTGTCATCCCTGCGGACCTGGTAGTGTTCCTCCACACTCTGGAGACGGCCCCCCTCTGCCCGGCAGATCCCCCTGTTCACGGTGCCGTGAGCGGACAGCGTATTCTCGATCCGGTAGCCTACCATGCAGTAATGGTCATCATCCACCTGCTCCCGCAAATAGTCGTAGATAATCTGGAAGGCGTGGGGCCCGTAATAATCATCGGCGTTAATGACCGCGAAGGGCGCGTCGATCACAGAACGAGCGGCCAGGACCGCCTGGCCAGTTCCCCAGGGCTTGGTCCTGCCCGCCGGGACCTGGAAACCCTCTGGCAGGTCATCCAGCTCCTGACGGACGAACAGCGTCTCCATCTTCTTCCCCGCGCCGGCGCGCAGATGAGCGCGAAGGGCGTCCTCCAGGTCCGCCCGGATGATGAATACCACCCGCCGGAAGCCGGCCTTCCACGCGTCGTAAAGGGAAAAGTCCATGATCAGATCCCCTTCTTCCGTAAAGAGGTCTGTCTGCTTGCTCCCCAGGTATCGGCTGCCCATCCCGGCAGCCATGACGATTAATATAGGCTTCTTCTCCATCAGTTCACACCACACCGTTCCCGGCCCCGTCTCAGCGGCGGTCCCGATCTTCCCGGGCAGCCTGGCTGTCTGCCCCCTGCTTCGAATGATCCTCCAGGAGGACCTTCCGCGTCACGAAATTATAGACCATCACGATGCCCGTCACGATGATCTTCGCCAGCTTGTAATCCGCTCCCAGCCGGCTGACTCCGACCCACATGAGAAGCTCCGTCAGTCCCAGACCGATCAGGCTCAGAACGACGAACAGGACGAATTCCTTTCTCTTATCCGCGTCCTTCTTCGAGTCGAAGACGAACCGCATGCTGAGCAGATAGTTGACCGTTACCGACACAGAGAAGGAGATGGCGCAGGAAACCAGGTAGGGAACCCCCGCCAGTTCCGTGAGCAGGAGCATGAGGCCATAGTCGATGATGAAACAGATGACCCCGACGATCCCGAATCTATAGATCTGCTGGATGAGCTTCTTCATGGTGATCCGAACAGCTTCCTTTCTTCCCTTCCGCCCCCCGGGGCAGGAAACAGATCCCGGTCAGGAGGACCGAGAATATGGCAGTGGACAGTACATAACGCATGTAGCCGTTGACCGGCGACAGGCAGGCCATGGCGATAATGGCCAGAATGGGCCAGGTACAGGCGCCTGCCTTTCTCCGGGTCAGCAGATAGAGGAAGCCGGCCAGGAGGAGCCAGGTGTAGAAGCCTGTCGTGAGCAGGATCGAAAGTCCTGGAATCCGCGCCAGCCTCTTCATCAAGCTCTGCAGCTTACGGACCTGCGCCGGGCGGGCCATCTGAAGGTGAGCCAGCGCGTAGAACTCCGGCTTATCCCGGAGGAAGACCGCCCAGGTCATCTCCAATCTGGGATCGCCCTCGGGCAGCGAAGCCGCGATCGCCGCGAAATCCCCCTTCAGTTTCACCCGGTTCAGATCCCGGTACTTCCGGAACATCGTCTCCGGGGTCAGGATCATGGCCGCGCCGTAGATCTTCTCCGGATCATAGCCGATCCACCAGTAGGCGTAAGACCCCTTTAATGCCTGATCGACATAGATGGCCGGCCTTTTCTTCCCAATCGCCAGCCAGAGCCTCAGGTATTTCCGCACGTCCTTCCCGTTCTTGAAGAAAGACGGCTTGATGGGATCGGCGATCCTGTAAGTATTCCGCTCCGCGATGTCCTTCAGCGTAGTCTTCCGGTTCAGCGCGTTCCGATAGGCATAGGCCAGGGCCCGCCGCTGCCCGGCCGTGAAAGCGCCCGGGTCCGTCCGGTAGACCTCCATCAGCTGACGAGACGGGATCCCCACCGATTCCCGCAGGTTGGTAGGATGAACATCCAGGCCCTTCAGGTACTGCTTCCAGCCCAGAACGCCGGCTGCCAGGACCAGAGTCCCCGCGGCGGTGAGCGCGATCCGTCGCCAGCCCGCCGGAGTCCGGAAGCCTCCCCGGACCCTCAGGAGGACCAGGATCACCATCATGAGCAAGGCCACCGGGAAGGTCCCGTTCCGGTAGATGCTGAGGAGAATCCCCTACAGGACCAGGCAGGGAAGCCTGGAGGGGACCGGCGGCCGCAGGCTCTCCCTCTCACACCAGACCTGCAGGAAGCAGCTGAAGAAGAACATGACCGCCGCGTCCGAGAAGAAGGAGTCCTTCACCGCGATGATGGCGTGGGCCGGGAAGATAGGACAAAGGCAAAAAAAAGCGATCACTACCCGCCGCGCCCAGCGGGGCAGGCCCTGCTCCGACAGGACCGTGACGCAGTAGCCCATCACAGAGGCCATGGTGATCATCTGGACCAGGCAGGTAATGAAGACCCCGCCCGCGGCCCCGTTCACGCGGTAGCCCAGGTGGTAAAGCCCATAGAAAACGAAGCTGCCGAAGACCGGATGGTGATTGGACAGGGGCAGGGCGCCCCCGCCCTGGAGAATCTGCCAGAAATAATCCATGCCGCCGATGGTACCCGGATAGGTCAGGATTAAATAGGGGCTCCAGCAGACCAGAAGCGGCACCGTCGCGGTCATCCATCCCTTCCAGCGGACCCGGAGCCTGCCGTCAGCTTCCGGTTCCGACATCTCCTTCCGGTCGTATCGGTCTACCCACCGGAACAGGGCCCTCAGGCCCGCGTAGAAGAAACCCGCGCAGACGACCAGGAGAATGAGGAATGTGTTAGGGCGCGCCAGGATCCGTTCCGGGAGCAAGCTCTGGTCTGTCAGGTCGTAGGCGGAACCCGCCACCGTCAGGCAGGCGAACAGAATGGCGGCCACAGACAAAAGGAACCCTCCCTTCGTCCGTCCGCGCTTCATTTCGGCGATCCCTCCTTCAGGCCCTTCTGATGGAGGTCGATATTAATCAGTTCCCGCTCGAACTCCCGCCGGTCCTTCTGGCGAAGATTATCCAGGATCAGACCCGAGAACAGGGACAGGATGGAGGAGCCCAGCAGGAAGCTGCCCGCCAGGAGCTTGGCCGGGGACAGGATCCCGAACGCCCTGGCGTGACTGGCCGCGCCGGCGAAGCAGCAGACGCCGATCACCGCCAGGATCACCGCCAGGATCCCGTAGAAGGCCAGGGGCTTATAGGAGCGGAAGAGACGGAGGATGGTCCGGAGGACCTTGAAACCGTCGGAGTAAGTGTTCAGCTTGGACTCACTGCCGGCCGGCCGGTCCCGGTACTCGATGACCTCATTCTCCACGGCCATGTTCTTATCCACGGCGTGAATGGTCATCTCCGTCTCGATCTCGAAGCCCTTCGAGAGGACAGGGAAGGATTTCACGAACTGATAGGAGAAGGCCCGGTAGCCGGTCATAATATCCTTAATGTCGCTCTTGAACAGGAGGTTCACGCTCTTCCGGACCAGACTGTTTCCGAAGTTATGGAAGGGGCGTTTATTCTCCTCGAAATAGGTGGACGACAGCCGGTCGCCCACCACCATGTCCGCCTTCCGGTCCAGGACCCGGGCGACCATGGCAGGCGCGAACTCCGCCGGATAGGTGTCGTCACCGTCGGTCATGACATAGCATTCGGCGTCGACCTCCCGAAACATCCGCCGGATCACATTGCCCTTCCCCTGCTGATGCTCATACCGGACCACAGCGCCCGCTTCCCGGGCGATGTCCGCTGTCCCGTCAGAGGAATTATTATCATATACATAGATGGTGCTCTCCGGGAGGGCCGCCCGAAAATCCCGGACCACCTTCCCGATCGTCAGCGCCTCATTATAGCAGGGAATTAAAACCGCGATCTTATCCATTCCGCTGTACCTTCTCCCATTCCTTCGGCCAGGTCAGAACTGACCGCCGCCCAGCGGGAAGCGGTCAGTTCTCGTTATAACAATGATCATAAGAAATTAGCTTGCGCATGCAAACCCAATATAGTATTCTCCCCCCCCCGCGCCAATGTCAAGACCTATTTATGAAATCCACTATTTCGAACATGATCGTACACTACACGGTAGCCGCGGCAGACCCGCCGGCATCCGCGGCAGCTCCGCTGGCATCCGCGGCAGACCCGGCGCTTCGATCTGTTTCCTCGTTCTCTACCGCCGTCTCTGAGACCGCGCTATAGTCATTGATCCGGATATATGGCGTCGTAAAGCTCCGCGCCGGGTCCTCGAGCGCGGAGAATGTGAAGGCGGCTCGGATGTCCTTCGCGTCATACTTCTGCGCTCCATCATCCTTCAGGTAGGGATAAACCCTGCTCAGAAGGAGCATGCTGTGAGCCGGGAGCAGCCGGTCGCTGGTTTCGGTCTCCAGATCGGTATCGATGGTCTGCCCGCCGGCCTTCGCCTCCCCGCTCCGGATAGCGTACCGCTCATCGGATCGGTTGTAGATCCAGAGCTCCCGCTTGGGGTCCGCGTTCTTCCACACCCGGTACTTCACCGCGTAGATCTGGATGTCCCCCTTCTCATAGACCAGCTTCCCGGCCTTCGGGGCTTCAGGAAGGTCGTAGCTGTACTTCGCCGTGGTCGAAAGCCGGGTCTCCTCCTTCGACGAATAGAGTGTATCGTAGGACTTGCTGTCCCGGACCATGGTGTCCCCCAGGACCATGTCCTTCACCACTCCGCCCCGGACGTGGTAGAGGCGGGTGTAGAAGATGACCGTCTTCCCGGGCCGGAACTGACTATAAGAGACAAGGGACTCATTAACACCGATCCCGTTAATAGCATCGACGTCGATCGTCAGGCGCCGGGCCGTCTTGCCCCGGTTCTCCACCTTCAGGGCCACCTTCAGTTCCCGGTCGGACTGGATGAGCTGGTACTTCCCGTCGGGCAGGGACGCGTTCAGATCCTGCGTCTTCGCCGAAGAGGTCACCGGTTCCGCGTAGAAGCCCAGGACCGTCACGCGGAGTCCGCCTTTGTCCAGCACCACCGGGTCGCCAGACAAGCCATAGGTGGTCTTCACGAAATGATCTGAATTGTATTTATTCACCTTCTCGTCCTTCTGGAAAGTCCCCTGGCTTCCGAGATAGCGGCCGATCCCGATGACGCCCACAAGCGCCAGATCCATGACCACCACCGCGGCGATGGCACGCCTCAGCCGCTTCAGGATCCGGGCGGAATCGACCCGGGCCTGGGCGAGCTTCCGGTCATACTCTTCCTTCGCCGCCCGGTCCGCCCACTGAAGATTGGGGTCATGACGGCGGAGCCACTCGGCGTCCTTCGCGTAGGGGGCCCCGCAGTTGGGGCAGACCTGGTATTTCGAGGTGTCGAACTTGGCCCCGCAGTAGTCACAGGTGATGACCGGGTCCACATGGCGCAGGCGGCGGGCCCTGCGTTCGGCGGCCTGCTCGAACTCGGTCTTGCTCACGGCCCGGGCGTTGACCCGGATGTACTGGACGATCAGCCCGATGATAATGGCCAGGATGATAGCCTGGATAATGATGAAGATCATAGTGTTTCCCTCCGCGGATCAGCTGTTTCCCTTCCCGCCCAGCTTGGAAAAGTCGAAGAGGTCTCCCAGGGTGACGCCTGAACTCTCCGCGGGCTTCAGGACGGACTGAATCTTCCGCAGGGGATTGTCCTCCGCGTCCGGATCCTGGGTACACTGGTATAGCTTCGCCGTATTGACAGCATCGAACAGGGCGTCGTGGGCATAACCCTCTGTGTCGATCCCCAGCATCTCCACAGCGTTCTTCAGGCTCTGCCGTTTATGGAAGCCCAGGAGATCCCCGAAGGCCTCCTGGAAATCCTCCCAGCCGTCCAGCATGTATTCGATCGCCTCATTCGTCTCGATGTGCTTGCTGTCGATGTCGTCTTCCATCTGATAAAGGTCGGAATCGCTCCAGGAATAGACCACATACTCCTCCCCTCCGCGGGAGCACCAGGCCACGAAGTCCGACAGGACCTGACTGAAAGGCCGGGCCTCCCGGAGGTCCTCCTCCCGGATCTTCGTCAGGTCCGCGATGAAGGGGCTGTATTCCACCATATATTCCGGCCGGACGAAGCTCTGAAACCGGGAGATCTCCGTATCCTCCCCGCCCAGCATCACCGCCCCGATCTCGATGATCTCATTCGACGCGATCTTTCTGACCTCCTCGAATTTCCGATCGATGGGGTGCATTTCCAGGTCTACAAAAATCTTATTCATCTCTCGTTCTGCCTGCTTTTCTCTGAACGCGGCGGTCTCGCGCTGTTTCTCCGCCCCTTCTTCTCTGTCTCGCCGGCGCCTTCGTCCGGCGCTCCAGGCGGCCGCGATATTTTCATTATATCATCCTGGCGGCTGAGTACGACACTGACCGCCGAATTTTCCCGGGGGAATCGAGATTTCTGAAAAAAAGGCCCGCCCCTGCCGTTCCGCGCGCGGCGTCCCGTGTTCTCCCCGTGTTCTTCATAATGACTGTATCCTCTCCCCGATCTTCAGCACAGCTTGCGAAAGATCCGCGCCCAGAAGCGACTCAATCTCCGCCTGCGCTGACTCCCAGAGCCGGCTTCCCGCCGCCAGGCAGTCCTCTCCCGCGGGAGACAGGGTGTAGACTTTCCCCCGGCCTTCCTCCCGCCGGATCAGCCCGAGTTCCTCCAGCCTTCTCGCGTTTCGGACCATCGTGGTCCGCTCTATGCCCGCGGACTCCGCCCACTCAGACTGGTTCGCGGAGCCCAGCCGGTCCAGATTCCGAATGAGGGCGAACTGCGCGACATTCACACCTGCTGGAGCAAGTTTCCTATCGTAATATTCGGACATGATATTCGCGGTTCTTCTTATGTTCGTACAGTAGCAGGAACTGCTGAAATGCCTGACCATTTTTCCTCCCATCAGCGAACTGCATGACTCCATAATTCCATGATCCTATGATCCCGCATCAGTCGTGCGTGATCCCCCGGTCATGGAAGATGCTCTTCCCGGAAGCGGCGAGCGGAATGCCGAGCCATTTCACATCATCTTCATAGCGCCAATACCGTTGATAGCGTCCACACCGTGTATATACACATTACATAGTGTGCGTACACTTTGTCAACCTTTTTCCGCAAAAAAGAAAGAAATCATCCCAAAGAAAACCTGGGCCAGGTCCATCAAGCCGTCTGAATCGATCAGAGGGCTGATTTCCCTGAAACCCAGGCACTAACACAGACAAGCTCAGCCGAAGACAGGATCAGCCGAAGACAGTCTCCGGCCGCCAGGCTTCTTTCGGCATATGCCAGGACTCGTGGTCCGTGTGAAGGAGCTTTTCGGCCAGTTCGGACAGGGGCTCCCCGAGGTAGTCCTGGTAGATCGCCTGGATGGAGGGGTTCTCATGGGAGAATCGGAGCGTATCCGTCTGGTCCCGGGCATAGAGCATCGGCGCCCGCTCCGCCGCCATGAAGCGCTGCTCATGGACAGGCTGACCGCCGCCGCCCACACAGCCGCCGGGACAGGCCATGACCTCTACGAAATCATAGTGAACCTTCCCGTCGTCCATGGCTCGGAGCAGTCGGTCCGCGTTTCCGAGCCCGTTCACCACCGCGACGCGGAGGGTCTTCCCGAGGATCTGGAAGGTCGCTTCCTTCCAGCCGTCCATGCCCCGGACATCACGAAAAGCGTCGGGATCCGGATTTCCCCCGGTGGCCAGGAAATAAGCTGACCGAAAGGCCGCTTCCATTACACCGCCGGTGGCGCCGAAGATGTTGCCCGCTCCGGAGCCGAAAGCGAAGGGGGCGTCCAGGAGAACCTCCTCGATCAGGAGGGGGTCGATGTTCAGGGACCGGATCAGCCGGAAGAGTTCCCGTGTGGTGAGGGCCAGGTCCACGTCCGGGTCCCCGCAGGCGTCATTCATGGCCGGGATGGCGCACTCATGCTTCTTCGCGACACAGGGCATGACCGAGGCGGAGAACAGACGGTGGGGATCCTCCTTCAGGATCTCCGCGAAGTAGCTCTTCACCACGGCCCCGAACATCTGCTGGGGGGATTTCGCGGTGGATAAATGCGGGACGTAGGCGGGCCAGCGAGACTTGCAGTAGCGGATCCAGCCCGGGCAGCAGGAGGTGAACAGAGGCAGTTCGTCTGACTTCTCCGTCCACTTCTTCAGGAACTCGGAGCCTTCCTCCATGATGGTCAGATCCGCGCTGAAATCAGTATCGAAGACATAATCTACCCCGATCCTCTTCAGGACCCCGCAGAGCCGCTCCATAGTGGCCTGTTCCCGGGACATGCCGAAATACTCGCCCCAGGAGGTCCGGACCGCCGGCGCGATCTGGAGCATGACGGTCTTCTCCGGGTCCTGGATGGCCTCCATCAGCCGCTCCGTATCGTCCCGCTCCTGCAGGGCGCCCACCGGGCAGTGGGTGATACACTGACCGCAGAGAGTGCAGTCTGACTGGTCCAGCCGGTAGGCATGCTCGACGCCCACTGTCACCCGGGAACCGGTGTTGATCACATCCCAGACGCAGGCGTTCTGGATCCGGTCGCAGACCTGGATGCAGCGCATGCATTTAATGCATTTCCCGCTGTCCCGGATGAGCGGGAAGCGGGGGTCGCTCTTATCCTTCTGCGCGTTCTTCTTATATGGCTGGACCGTGATGTTCAGGTCATTGGCCACCTTCTGCAGGGAACAGTTCCCGCTCCGCACACAGGTCGCGCAGTCGCCCTCGTGTTCTGACAGAATCATCTCCACGTTCAGGCGGCGGTCCCGCCGCGCGCGGGGGCTGTTGGTGTGGACCACCATGCCCTCCTGGACCTTATTATTACAGGCCGCGAAGAGCTTATGATAACCCTCCACCTCTACCACACAGACCCGGCAGGCGCCGATCTCGTTCAGTCCCTTCCAGTAACAGAGCGTCGGGATCCGGACTCCCGCTTTCCCGGCGGCATCCAGGATCGTCGTACCTTCCGGCACCTGGACCTGCCGTCCATCGATCGTCACATTCACCATTTCGCGATCCGCCCCCCTTTGAAAATTCCATAGCCGAAGTGGTCGCAATGCAGGCAGCGACCGGACTCCTGCTTCGCTTCTTCCGCTGTCATCCCGCATTCCATCAGGTCCATGTCCTGGATCCGCTCCTGGGGCGGGCGCATCTTCATTTCCACCCGGCCGCAGGGATCATTCTCCCGAAGGCCGATGGGCGGGATGTCCACATCCACCTGGATCTCATGATGGTATCCCAGGTACTCGTCGATATTGGCAGCCGCCACCTTTCCGGCGGCGATGGCCCGGATGACGGTGGCGGGACCAGTGACGCAGTCGCCGCCGGCGAAGACGCCGGGCTGGCTCAGAATCTCACTGGTATCGATGGCCGCGATCTTCCCCCTGTCCAGCGGAATGCCGAACTCGCCAAACACATCCGAGTCCACGCCCTGGCCGACAGCCACGATGATCCGGTCACAGGGGATCTCCTGATCCTGCCCCTCCATGCCCCGGGGCTGCGGGCGGCCCTGACGGATCTCGCCGGGGATCTGCGGCCGGACCAGCAGGGACACCGCGTGCCCCTCTTCATTCTTATTAATCCGGACCGGAGCCGTCAGATCCAGGATCCGGACCCCATCCTCCACAGCGCCTTCGATCTCTTCCTTCTGCGCCGTCATGTCATTCTTCCTCCGCCGGTAAGCCACCGTGACGGAACCCGCGCCGCAGCGGACCGCCGTCCTGGCGGCGTCCATGGCCACATTGCCGCCCCCGATGACCACGACCCGGAGGCCATGGAAATCCGGCGTGAAGCCGTCACCGATCCCGCGGAACATCTTCACGGCGGGGACCACGCCCTTCGCGTCCTCGCCCTCGATTCCCACAGTCCGTCCCGTATGGGCGCCCAGAGAAATATATGTGGCGTCGAACCGCTTCTGGAGGTCTTTCATCTCCTCGCTGCTGGAGATCCGGTAATTGGTCTGGACCTTAAATCCAGTTTCCTTCAGGACGTCGATCTCCTCGTCCAGCACTTCTCTGGGCAGCCGGTAGGCCGGGATCCCGTAGCGGAGCATGCCGCCCAGCTTGTCCCGCTGTTCGAAGACCGTCACCTCATGGCCCATGAGGGACAGGTAGTAGGCGACCGTCAGCCCCGACGGGCCTCCGCCGATGACCGCCACCCGTTTCCCGGTCTTCTCCATGCATTCAGCGGCATGGACCACCCCCGCGTGTTCCACCGCGTACCGCTTCAGACCCCGTATATTGATCGGATTATCCACCAGGGTCCGCCTGCAGCGGGATTCACAGGGATGCTCGCAGATCAGGCCGCAGACAGACGTGAAGGGGTTGTCCTTCCGGATCAGCCGGACCGCGTCGGCATACCTGCCCGCGTGGACCAGAGCCAGGTAGCCCGGCACGTCCACATGGGTGGGACACTGGTAGACGCAGGGAACCGGCTGGTTCTGCATGGCCGTGCACCGGTGATGAAGGATATGCTCCTCATAATCGTCCCGGAAGCCCCGGAGCCCCTTCAGGACCATCCTGGCCGCCTCTGAGCCGATGGCGCAGTCCGCCGTTTCATAGATGGACTCCGCGGTCTCTTCGATCAGCTTGATGGTGTCCAGGGTCGCGCTTCCCTCGAAAACTGAATCGATCAGGCCCTCCAGCTGTCCCAGCCCGATCCTGCAGGGAACGCACTTTCCGCAGGACTGAGACCGGCATATGTGGAGGAAGGTCGCTGCCAGGTCGACCGGGCAGAGCCCCGGCTGAGCCGCCGAGATCCTGCGCTCGATGTCCTTATACAGGTCCTCCACCGTCTGCTGGGCCTGATTTTCCGTGAATAAACGGATCCGGCTCATTTCCTTTCATCCTTTCCGCTGACAGGCGGGCAGGAAGAGCGGGCCGGTATACCCGCTCTTCCGCCCGCAGTTCATCCGCTGTTCCCATCCAGCGGATTCTGTCTTATGCCTTTCGATAAGTCAATTTTGTCACTCTGTTCTGACAGAATCTATGCGTTCGCCTAATATATCGCACTCGCCCTTGTGTTCGTTAAACAAATATCAAACAAAGAGCGGTCGCCCCGGCGGAAGAGGCGCCCCGATCTCCGGTCCACCGGAGATGAAAGCGCCGCGCGAAAGAGCCCCCCGGCGGCGGCACGCCTCACGCCGCAAGGCCGCCCCCCAGGTAGCGCTCGGCCGCGCGCAAAAGAAAAAGGCCGCTCCCAAACAGCCTCTTTCAGCTGTTTGGGGACGGCCCGTCTCCACGCACGGCCAGCGGCGGGCGCTGCCGGCGCCATTCATATGATCGCGCCCGCCTCAGACCAGGGCGCCCCGCTCGCACCGGTTGCCCCAGGCGTCCAGGAGCTCGTCGCCCCGGTAAACGCAGATGATCTCACAGTTATTCGGGCATCTCCCGCAGTTGGCTTCCCGGGTGTAGAACTCCATGTCCTCCATCTGGAAATCGAAGATCTTCCGGGCAGAGCTCCGGCGGGCCAGGATAGCGGCGCCGATGGCTCCCATCAGGTGGCCGTCCGGGTCCACGATGACCTTACAGCCCAGCTCCCGCTCGAAGGCAGCGACCACACCCTCGTTTTTCGACACGCCGCCCTGGAAGACCACGGGAGAAACGATCTTCTTGCCTTTTCCCACGTTATTCAGGTAATTAGACACTACCGCGTCGCAGACGCCGGCGATGATGTCCTCCCGGCGGTGGCCCATCTGGATCTTATGAACCAGGTCGGACTCCGCGAATACAGTGCAGCGGGCGGCGATGGAGGTGGGGTGCTCCGACTGGAGCGCGTACTTCCCGATGTCCTCCACCTCGATGCCCAGCCGCTTGGCCTGGCTGGACAGGAAGGCTCCGGTGCCGGCGGCGCAGAGGGTGTTCATGGCATAGTCGATGGCGACCCCGTTCTCCACCAGGATGATTTTCGAGTCCTGACCGCCGATCTCCAGGATGGTCCGGACCTCCGGGTGGAAGGTGGTGGTGCCCACGGCGTGGGCGGTGATCTCGTTCTTCACGATGGTCGCGCCCAGGATGGTGCCCACCAGACGGCGGGCGCTGCCGGTGGTGCCGGTGGCAACGACCTCATAGCTTTCTTTGTCAAAGCCCTGCTCCAGGAGGCGGATCAGCTTCTTCACCGACCCGATGGGGTTTCCCTCCGTCCAGATATATTCACTGCTCAGGATATGGTTATCGTCATCCAGGATGACCCCCTTCGTAGAGATGGAACCCACGTCCACGCCCAGGTAGGCCTTCTTCTTCCCGTCCTTCGTGCGGATGTTCTGATCCCTGCGCAGGGCGGCGGGCGCCGCTGTTTCCTCTCTCAGCTCCGCGATGTTCTGCTCTTCCATATTATTGATGACCTCCTCGATCTCTTTCCTCTGCGTCTGTTCTGAAATGCCGGGTCAGACCGGCCGGGCGCCGCGTCCGGCCTTTTGTCCATGCCCCTCAGGGCTGCATCTTCATCTGCTTGGCCCGAACCATGTCGTAAAAAGCCTCCAGCCTGGTCTCCACGCCCACGTCGCTGGTCTGAGCCCCGAAGGACAGACTGAGCAGCGGCATCTTATAGTCCCGGCAGAGGTTCTGCAGAACGGGCATCACATCGATCTCCGGGGTGCAGTAAGCCGATTTCACGTGGATCAGGCCGTCGAAGCCCGCGTCGGCGTATTTCTTCGCGGCCCAGATGTTGGCCGTGGAGGTGGGCCCCATCTCGAACTGGGCGTATTTCTGGATGGGCACCTGCATATTCTTCTCGCCCGGGTAATGGAGGAGCCGGTGGGAGATGGTCATCCAGCGGTGGACCTCCACCCCCATGTCCGCGATCTTCTCTTCCAGCTCCAGGTTGGAGTACTTGTCCATAACGGTGAAAAACTCACCCACCATGCCGACCCGAATGGGATGGGCGGGCTTATTCAGCTCGACGGCGTCGAAATCATCCACGCAGCGCTGGTAGGCCGCCTCGATCTCCGCCCGGCTGTCCACCTTATACATCTCGGCGATGAAACGGCGGAAGATCTTCTTCATCCTGCCGGAGGGATCGAAGCCCACGTTCTCATAGTAGCGTTCGGTCGCGTCGTCCAGATAGCCCACCATCCTGTCGGCCTCGATGAAATACTTCGTGATCTTCGGCACGTTGGGATGGGGTTCCAGCCGTTTCAACAGCTTCAGCCAGTCCCGCCGGCGGCCCGTGCTGTACTGGGCCATGTTGATGAACTCGAAGTCATAGCCCTGGTCCCTCAGGATCTGCTCCATGAGCTCGCCGAAATAGCCCAGCCGGCAGAGGCCATGGGGCATGACCAGGGTGTCGGCGCCCGCCTCCAGGACCTCGATCATACTGCCCAGGAGGGTCTTAAACGGGAAGCAGACCGCCTCCGGGCTGTATTTCATCCCCAGCTCATCAGACCTGCGCGTCAGTTTCGGCGGGAGGACATACTCCGCCTCGTCGAAAGCGTGGTCGACGAAATACTTCACGGCGCAGTTGTATTCCGCGTAGCGGGGAAAGCCCAGTTTCCTGATTTTCTTCTCTGAAAGTCCTGGCATATT
>CACZTH010000075.1 GCA_902784035.1 uncultured Eubacteriales bacterium | reverse complement strand
GGATATGGATTTTCAGCGCCTGTGTGCCGTTCGCTCGCCGGAGGCGAATCACGGTGTCGCAGCCCCGGACCGCCTGGTCGAAATCGATGGTGATATCGCTGAATACATCGCCTGCCGCCGGATCCGACGCGCCGATCCCTGACGCGCCGCCGAAACCGGATGCCCCGGTGAAACCAGACGCGCCGCCGAAACCGCCGTCGAACAGGTCCCGCAGGATGTCATTCATATTCCCGTCTTTCCCGGAGAAATGGAACGACCGGCCGTTCGGCCCGAAAGACGAATAGCGCCAGGCGCCGTTCTGCCCGTCGAAACCGCCGGATCCCGGGCCACCGCCGAATCCTCCGAAGCCGCCGTTCTTCGCGGCTTCGGCGTACTTCTTCCACGCCTCAGGA
This sequence comes from uncultured Eubacteriales bacterium, assembly GCA_902784035.1. GTDB lineage: Bacteria > Bacillota > Clostridia > Peptostreptococcales > Anaerovoracaceae > Aminicella. The sequence goes on along the minus strand of CACZTH010000075.1, from coordinate 17,936 downwards.
TCTCCGGACTGGAATGGCGCCGCTCCGAACTGATCATAAAGCTTCCGCTTCTCCGGATCCTTCAGCACGTCGTACGCTTCATTCAGTTCCTTGAATTTTTTCTCCGCGCCTGCCCGGTCGTTCGGATTCATGTCCGGATGGTATTTCTTCGCCAGCTTCCGGTAAGCGTTCTTGATCGTTATATCATCTGCGCCGCGCGTCACGCCCAACACCTTGTAATAATCTTTCTCCATAGATCTCACCCCCACGGATGCTACTACATTCTGAATACATTATACCACACATTAGCACTCATAACTCATGAGTGATAAACAACTTCGCCCGCCGGAGATCCTCGGATGAAAACTCGTCCGAAGATCTTCGGGCGAGTTCTCCCTGTTGAATGTGGGTGGCGGAAATGATAGAATTTTATTACCTTTACGGCTAATCAGACCGGCACGCCGCCCGCGGCGGCGGTCCGGGTGCCTGCTGCTTTCCACGCGGATGTGAAGATCGCGCGGCGGGAGAAGAAAGAGAAGGAGACGGCTTCGTGAAAGAGAAGAAGGGTTCTCTGCGTCGTTTCGGCATGAGTTTCGTGTACGCTTTTCGCGGTATCGGACGGTCATTCCGCGCGGAGCCGAATCTAAAGATCCACGGCGCGGCATCTGCCCTCGTCGTCGTCTGCGGCGCGGGGCTCCACATCTCGCGAACGGAATGGTTCGTCTGTCTGATCCTCATCGCGCTGGTCATCAGCCTGGAGCTCATGAACACCGCTTTAGAGAATGCGGTGGATCTGGTATCGCCGGAGCAGAGCCGGCTCGCGGAAGCGGCGAAAGACGCGGCGGCAGGCGCAGTCCTCGTTTCCGCATCCGTCGCTGCGGTCATCGGCTGCGTCATCTTCGCGCCGAAGATCCTGGCGCTCATCTGAGGGCGGATTCGGCGGTTACGCGGTTCCGCGCTTCATCGCTGCCCTTCTGTACAATAATCTTCTCAGCTACAGTTCTCCTTGGCATTCAGACGAAAGCATTGTTTCGTGAATTGCCATGCGAGAAGAAGGTGCCCCATCAGCGGCAAATTGCTACTGATGGGGCACCTCTCGTTTTTTGTTCTGAAAGAAAGCTCAGAACAGGTTCTTCTGATACTGCTCATAGAGGGTCCGGAGATCGTCGACCCGGGCCTTAATCTCGATCTGGAGGTCGGAGGCCTTCTGGTAGTCGCCCTCGTCGAGGGCGGCCTTCGTCTGGGAGAGAAGGCATTTCTCGGTCAGGGTGTCCTTCCCCAGCTCATGGCGGATCTTATCGATCTGGAGCCAGTTCATGGCGTCGAAGTCGGAGTCGTCAGAGGTGTGACGGCGGCTGCAGCTCCGGATGAAGTCCATGGTGGCGGGGATGAGCCGGTCGTGAAGCTCGGTCTTCCACTGGCTGATCATCTGAACCTTATAGGACTCCATGAGCCGGTCATCCATGACACTCGGATCGAAGATTCCCGCCTTCGGGTCCTCGTCCAGGGCCCGGATGTTCTCCCAGACTGTGGCCGGCGCCCTGCCGAACAGCTTCTCCCGCTCCTCCTGGCTGTAGTAGACGAAAACGTCCTCCTCGCTCCGGTACTGGCGGTCCTTCTCCAGGTAGAAGTCTTCCTCGCCCCGCGCCTTCGACAGGGACCGTTCCAGTTCCAGCGGGGTCTTCTCCGCCCCGACGGCGGCCCGGATCCCATCCACGATCGCCATGTAGGAACTGGCCAGGACCAGGTAGGTGTTGGACTTGGGGTTGGGGGCACGAAGCTCGAAGCGGGTGGCCAGGGGCTTCCCGGTATCCCGGATCAGGCCGACCAGGACGGTCCGGTTCCGGGAGGGCACATCCACCGCCTTCCCCAGGGAGGTCACGATGCAGACCGGCGCCTCGAAGCCGGGCTTCAGCCTGTTCAGGGAGTCGTTCGTCGCGCTGATGAAGGGATTGACCACCTCATAGTTCTTCAGGATCCCCATGAGGGCGCCGAAGCCTAAGGGGCTCATGAACTCCTTCTTCATGTCGGCGGGGGCGAAAAGGCTGACCAGACGGCCGTTCTTCAGCTTGGCGGCCAGGCCGATGTGGGTATGCTCGCCGCTCCCGGCTACTCCGTCGAAGGGCTTGGCCATGAAGGTCACGTCCAGGCCATGACGGGTGAACAGGTCGCGGACGATGTATTTAATCATGTTCTCATTATCAGCGGCCTGGAGAGCGCCGGTGTACTGCCAGTCGATCTCCAGCTGCTCCATGACGTGGTCGAAGTGACCGGAGTGGCTCATCCTCGCCTTCACGCCGCCGACCTCCTTATGGCCCATCTCCACATGGAAGCCGTACTTATCGAGAATGAGCAGTGTGTCTTCCAGGGCGGTCCGGACCTCGCCGTAGGTCCGCTTCCAATACTGCTCCTTCAGGGTCTGGGCCGTGAAGAGCTGCTCCCGGTCGCCTTTGTCATCGGGTGTCTTCACCCAGAATTCCAGCTCCGTGGCGGAGGTCAGGATCAGCTGATCGATATCGCCCGCGCTCTCGGCGCCCTGAATATGGTCGAATACATAGGGGTGCTGACGGAGCTCCTCCATGACCGCGTCCTTCAGATAGGCGGCGGCCCGCTTCAGGATAGACCGGGAGTCACAGTGGTAATCTCCGTTATGGACCAGGATGGAGGGGATCCGGAGCGTGCCCACAGGAAGTCCGCCCAGCTTGGCGCAGAGGTTGCCGAAGTTATAATCCACATACCAGTTCACCGAGGTGTCCGGGATGATGTCCACCTTCGCGTTCCCCAGGCTGGCGATGCCGGGCAGAGCCACACTGGACCCATCTGTCTGTACGCCATTCTCCATCAGGTCGGCCATGTCCCGGAGGAAGACCGCGATGGGGATCTTCTCATCAGTGTCGTGGCCGCCGATGTCGATCCCGACGAAGGAGGCGTACTGGACCTCCGGGTGGTCCTTCAGCAGGGCCGTGACCTCTGAGATCCCGTGGCTGTCCGCGGGGATGGTGAATAACAGCTTGTCCGCATCGAAATCGAGCATCTTTTCCTTCCTTTCTCGTGCCAGGTTCGGCGTGGGCCCGGGAGGGACCGGACCCGTCCTTTCATTCTGTTCTTTCTGACGGTCCCCTACTTCAGCTTGTTCAGGGCGGTCTCCAGCTGGTCCATATACCGGCCGTACTGGGTCCAGTCTCCCTCCTTCAGAGCGTCCTGGGCCTTCTCATAGGCCTCCTGGGCGTCCTGGATGTACGCCTCCTGGGACTTGCTCCCTGTCCCGCCGGAGGCGTCCGACTTGCCCGTCTTCCCGTCGCCCGTGGCGGCCCCGCCGCCTCCTCCGAACAGGGATCGGAGAGCGTCCTGGAGGGTGGCCTCGTAGGCGATCTGGTCATTATAATAGACGATGACCCGCTTCACCTCCGGGATGGCCTGGTTGGAGGCCTCCAGGTAGACCGGCTCCACGTAGAGAACGGAATTCTCGATGGGGATGCAGAACATGGTCCCCCGACGGTAACTGGATCCTGAGGAACTCCAAAGGGAGAAGTCCTGGGAGATCTTCGTGTTCTGGTCGATCTGGGCCTCGATCTGCATGGGACCGTAGACAGTCTTACTCTTCGGCATCTGGTAGACGATCAGCTTCCCGTATTCTTTCCCGTCGTTCCGGGCCACCATCAGGGCCGACATGTTCTGCTTCGACCGGGGGGTGAAGGGGAGCATGCTGATGAACTCCGCTTCCTTCTCGCCGGGCAGGCGGACGATGAAGTAGTTAGGCGACATCTGGACGGATTTGGTGCCGTAGATCTGGTTGGCGATGGACCACCGGTCCTCGTCCTGGTAGAAGACCTTCACATTGCTCATGTGGTAGCGGCTGTAGATCTGGGCCTGGATCTTGAACATTTCATCCGGGTAACGGATATGGGCCTGGAGAGCCTTCGGCATCTCGCTGAAGGGCCGGAAGAGCTTGGGGTAGATCTTCTGGTAAACCCGGGCGATGGGCTCGTCGGGATCCACCACGTAATAGGATACATCCCCGTTATAGGCGTCTACCACGACCTTCACCGAATTCCGGATATAGTTGCTGGTGCCCACTTCGTCATTATAGGGCCTGGAATAGGGATAGGTGGAACTGGCCGTATAGGCGTCGATCATCCAGTAGAGCTTCCCGTTCGCCACCACCGCGTAGGGGTCGGACTCATACTTCAGATAGGGCATGATCCGTCTGACCCGGGACTCGATGTTCCGATAGATGAGGATCCGGGAACTGCTGGTCAGGTTGCTGGAAACCAGGAGCTTCAGGCTCCGCATCCGGACCGCGAAAAGCATCCGGACGAAAGGATTCAGCCGGATCCCGGCTTTCCCCTTATAGGTCGTATACTTATTCTCGCTGCCGTCGGGATAATCGAACTCGTCTTCTTTCGTGTTCACCAGGGCGTAGTCGTTCGTGGACTCCCCGAAATAGATCCGGGGCTGGGTCACCTGGATGTCAGGCACAGAGGAAACCGGAGGGATGTCCTTCACCAGGATATCCGGCTGGCCGCTGGCCGTCACCGCGTTCACCTGGGACAGGGCCAGGCCATAACCATGGGTGTACTTCAGATGCTGGTTCAACCAGGTCTCACTGATCTTCGACTCATCGATCTCACGGGGAGACAGGTAGGTCTGGGTGAGCTTCCCGTTCACCATATACCGGTCCACATCCACATCGTTGAAGGTGTAATACTGGCGGATGCTCTGGGTCTGGTTATAGAAATCCTTCACCGGGTCATAGTCGTTGATCCGGATGTTGGAGATTGTCTGCTCGTTCCGCTTCAGGTCAGAGGCGTCCAGGTCATTCACCGCGGGGTAGGATTCTACTTTAATATTATTCAGGTCATAGGCGTAGCGGGTGAACTGGATGTTGTATTTCAGATAACGGCTCTCCTTATTCAGCTCATCCGGGGAGACCACCAGGTTCTGGACCGCCAGGGCGCCCAGGTTCCCAACCACGAAGACACCGACCATGACCGCGGGGATCACCGCCAGCTTCTTCCATTCCCGCCGGTGGATCCGGTGGATGACCGTGACCGCGCCCAGGATGGACAGGACCGTCAGAATCCTGTAGATCCAGAGATGGACGTTGACATCCGTGAAGCCGGCCCCATAGACCACGCCGGTGTGGGCGTGGAGCAGGTCGAACTGGCGGAGGAAGAAGGCGATGGCCAGCATGACGAACAGAATGACCCCGAGAACGGTCAGCTGACCGCTGGCGATGGATCCCAGCTGAACCAGGTTGTCCCGGTCCAGGCGGGCCGCCTGACTGGTATCGCCTTTGTCCAGGCCGCGTCTAATCCGGTCGAAAACACCGGCGTCTTCGCCGTTTCGTGTATAGTCACGTTCGAAAAGCGTCGGAGTGTGGACGGCCAGAAGGATCAGATAGTAGATGACCGTCATGACGATGAACAGCAGAACGACCATGATGAAAAAAGCGTTCAGCTGCTTCAGGAAGTCCAGCCGGAAAAGGTAGAAGGAAACGTCCAGATGGAAGAGGGGGTCCTTAATCCCGGTGTTCTCCGAATGAATGAAGCGGAGGAGGCTGAACCAGAGCCTGTTCGCCGCGAAGGCGCCGATGAGAAACGCAAAAACAGCTGACACGATTCTCGTATACCGCGTCAGCCGCTTGGGGTCAGTATCTTCGCTGGAGGAGATCCTGGCGAAGTATTTCTTCTTCAGCCGGCTGAGATAGAAATCAATCAGGAGGAAAAGCGCGACGAAAAGCGGCGCCCCGATCTCCAGCTGTGTGAACAGCTGTTTGAAAAAGACGCTCACGTAGCCCATTTCCCCGAACCACATCCAGTCGGTAAAAAAGGCGGAGCCAAGCCCCAGGACCAATAACAGTACCAAAACAACGGCCAGGGTAATCCAGAGGCCCCGCCTGGGTCCCCTGACCTTCTTTTCTCTTACGATTTTCAAAACGCCCTCCCTGAGCTACCGGGCGGAGCGGTCCGCCCGCTATTTACTGAACCAGCCTCGGACCGTTTCGAAGATTGAGTTGTAGATCTCCTGAATCTTCAGGCTCGCGGCGCTTTCGGGGAACTTCCACTTCAGAACGATGACCAGGATCTCCAGGATGATCAGGATCAGGATGATGGCGGCGATGACTTTCAGGACCTTATGGCTCTTACCGGCATCCTCATCCGCCACAGGCCCGTGGAAGACCTCTTCGAAATCCTTCTTCTGTTCCTCGGTCATATGCCGCTTCCGAAGGCCCTTCTTCTCCGCCTTCGGAGCTTCCGCCTGCGCCTGGGCCTGGGCCTGGCTGGGGGCGATGGCCGCCGCGGCCGCCTCATGGCTGCCGGTGGCCGGTGCCTGCGTCTGCGCCTGGGCCTGGCCGGCGCCATTCTGGCCGTCGGGCCCGGCGGGGGTCAGATCCGGAGCCGGCTGGGCCGCCTGGCCGCTCATGGACTGGCTCTGCCCCTGCGCCTGGGCCGCCTCCAGGGCGTCCGCCTTCTGTTCCCTGGCCATCACATCCGCGAAGCCGGGCTGGCTGCCCTCGGCTTCCTGGCCGTTTCCGCCCATCAGGCGGCTGTATTCCCGCTCCAGGAGGGCCTGGAATTCCTCATTTTTCTTACTGTAGGTATAAAATTTATCGATCCGGTCGACGTTCGACTGGGCCTTCTCCTCGACGACGGCCTCATCCTCTTCCGGAGTCCGGTCGATGGGCTGGGGCTTGGCGTCATCGTCAGGGGAAAACATAGGCATGGGCTGAACGCCGGTCCGTTCGAAACCGCCGAAGGCCGGGACATCCGCGCCCGCCTGCTGAGGGGCTTCCTGGGCGAAAGCATCCGCTGCCGGGGTCTGTCCGCCTGCCGGGGCCTCTTGGGCCTCCTGGGCTGCCTGAGTGACAGCCTCCGCCGCCGGGGCCTCCTGGGCCGCCTGAGTGACAGCCTCCGCCGCCGGAGTCTCCTGAGCTGCCTGCGCAGCCTGGGCCTCAGGGAATTCAGCGGCCTCGAGGGTCTCCGGGGTCTCGGAAGACGGCTCCCCGAAATCAGGCTCCCCTGCCGCATTCGCCGCAGGGTTGGGCGCGAAAACCCGGGGCTCCTCCCCCAGACCCAGTCCGGTCTGCGCGGGAGCGGCCTCAGGCTGTACCTGCTCCGCGCCCGCGGGCGCTGTCTCCACAGGCGCCGCCTCCGGCGCCGAAGCCTGCTCATCTGCTGCAGGAACCACCGCGTCGGGCTGCGTCCCCGGCGTCTCCTCCGCCTTCTTCGCCTCCTCGGCCCCGAAGATCTCCTCCAGAGTGGGGGCATGGTCCTCCGCTTCACCCTGAGGAAGGGACTCGGCCGGGGTCACCGCCTGCGCATCGCCGTGGGCAGCGTCCGCCGGCGCCGCTTCGGGCTGCTCCTGCGCAGCCAGGGCTTCCGGCTGCGCGGCCGGCTGGGCGAAGCTGTCCGCCGCGGCGGCCGCTTCCGGCGCCTGCGTCTGAGCCGCCGGCTGCATGGCCGCCCGCCGCCGGGCCTCCCGTTCGTCCTCCTCCTCATCCAGTTCCCTGTAATGAGGCAGGTCCATATGCGCCTTCAGCGGTTCCGTTCCCCAGCTGAATTCCACAGGCGGCTGTTCCTTCGTCTCCTCAGGATCTTTTTCAACAGGCGTATAGGCGGGATAACCATCCAGGTCCCACTCCATAGGTTCGATATGGAAAGCCCGACGCTTCCTCGCACCGGATCCTGAGCTGCCGGCCGCCTGGTCCTGGACACCCCCCGCCACAGGCGCGCCGCAGTTCGGGCAGAACTTCTCGTTCCCCGTCAACGGACTTCCGCAGTTGCTGCATTTCATTCCAGCCATAAAATCTGCCTCCGAAACTTCCTCTCTCCCACTGATCAATGGATCTGCTTCCGCAGCTCCTCGATCGAATAGATATTTCCGTGCTTATCCACACCGGCGTCCCGCGCGTCATACTTCGCGGGGCCGCTATCTTTCTCTTTCTCATCCGCGGGACCATCAATCGCCGCGTCAATCTCCTGCTGAGCCTGTTCCTTCGGGAGCCGGTTCTCCTCGACGCCGGGCATGGCCTGACTCTGCATCTGCTGCCGGGCCAGCTCTTCGACGTCGATCGCCCCCGCGCGGCCTCCCAGGACCACCTGGTCCGTATCCGGGCGACCCGCGAAGGTCTGCGCCCCGAAGGGCGACGCCATCGGCGCTTCCTGCCTGGCTTCCGCGCCTGAGTTCCGCATATCGCTCAGCAGGTCCTTCGGGAAGTTCATGTCCCCCCAAAGCGCTTTCTTTCCGTTCTTCTCCGGCCGCGCGGACAAAGGCGCCCCGGCGGGCGTTCCATTCCTTCCGTTCCGCCCTGTCCCGGCCGCCGTTCTCAGGCCGTTCCCGCCAGCTGGCTGTCCGGTCCCCCGTCCGCCGCTCAGGTCAGCGCCGTGGGCCAGAGCATCCCGCTCCGCCCGCTTGCGGAGGGCGATGAGCCTGGACTCAGCATCCTCCCAGGACAGGCCCTTCTCTTCCTCCAGGCCATCTTTCGCCAGAGCGGCGGGTCCTTCTTCCTTCCAGATGGGACCCGCGCCTGCCTCCGCCGCCGCGCGGGCAGCAGGGGTCTTCTCCGGACTTCCAGCCGGCGCCGGGGCAGCGGGTGTTCCCCCCCGCGCTGGGGACGCTGAGCCCCTTCCGGGCATAACAGCCGGCGCCGGGGCAGCGGGCTTCTTCCTGGGCGTTCCGGGCGCTGCGGGCGCTGTGGACTTTCCGGGCGTTCCGGGCGCTGCGGACGTTCCAGCCGATGCCGCTGTGTTCCCCATTTCCCCGGAGGAAGGCTCGGACCTTCTGGCCCCCTCCCGCTTCGGAGGAATCCGGGTCCACTTATCCGGCATGGGCGGCACATCTTCTTCATCTGAATCCCAGATCTGCCGCAGGCTGGGCAGGATCAGTTCCCCGCTGGGGGTCCGCTGATACAGGTCCTTCCTCGCGGCAGGTTTCTCCGCCTGCTCTTCCGCCGCGGGAACGGTTTCCGGGACTTCCTTCTGCTCATCAGAACGCTGACCGGCAGATTCTCTCCGGCCATGGACATCGGGCGCCGCGGGGGTCTCCGCCGCAGGCTTCTCAGCAGGTACATCCTTCGAAAGGGACGGCGCCGGCTCAATATGGGGAGCGGCCGTTTCCGGCCGATCTTCTCCACTGTCTGTCTCAGACGAGAAAGGCGGCTCCTGGCTGCCTTCCACCCGGGGATCTATGAAGACCACCTGCTTCCGCCGCTCGGAAGAGGCGGCCCGGAAAGCATCGAGCTCCGCTTCTTCACGGCCTCTGACCCGGTCACGGATCTCCGCGATGGAGCCCGTCAGCTCATCGAGGCGTGCTTCTTTCTCCCGGTTGGCCCGATCCATCCTGACAATCAGAAAAACCAGGATCCCCACCGCTGCCAGAAGAACGGCGAGGATGATCAGACCGATCCCGGAAAAAAACGTGCTCAGTTGTGCGGCCGCTGCATTCACGCTCATCCTCCATCTTCACAATATATTCAGTTGTATTATACATGAATTATTCGCACATGGCAAACAGAACGGCTATTTCACAAGGTTTTTCAACGATTTCGGCATATTTCGAGCCTATAACGCCCGCCCGGCGGTCCGCTTCCGCGCGCGCGCCGCCTGTCCTCGGCCTGTGAAATCGACCGACCGGTCGCGTCCTCCCCCCTTTTCCGCCGCGATCCTTCCGAAAATCCCCGCTCCCGGTCGCTTTTTTTCTCTCGCCGGTGTACAATTATTCAGGCAAACGCGCAGAAAGGATTCCGCATGCTGAACAACCTGATCTTCAGTCTTAACGCCACTCTCCCAGTCTTCCTCCTCATGGTTCTGGGCATGTTTCTCCGGAGGGTCGGACTGCTCACCGAAGACTTCGCGGGGAAGATGAACAGCTTCGTTTTCAAGGTCTCTCTCCCTGTCCTCCTCTTCTATGATTCAGCGAAGAACAACTTTCTTTCTTTTTTCGACGGCAGTTATGTGCTGTTCTGCTTCTTCGCCACCGCCATCGAGATCGCTGTTTCTTTCTTTTTCGCCCATTTCATGAAGGATCGGAGCGAGAAGGGGGAGTTCATCCAGGCCTGCTTTCGGAGCAGCGCCGCCCTTCTGGGTGTCGTCTTCGCGGAGAACATCTACGGCGACACGAAGATCCTTCCCCTGATGATCCTGGGCGCTGTTCCCCTCTACAACATCATGTCGGTCGTCATCCTCCAGATTTACCAGCCCGACCGTGTCCAGGCCCCGGCGGCCGCCGCCGGAGAAGATGGGACGAAGGCCTCTTCCGCGGGCGGTCTGGATCGAGCCCTGGTGAAGCAGACCCTGAAGGGGATCGTCACCAACCCCATCATTCTGGGCATCCTGGCAGGCCTCCTCTGGTCGCTCTTCCGTCTTCCCCTGCCCGCCATCCTGGACCGGACGTGCGACTATGTGGGCAGAGTCGCTTCTCCCTTAGGGCTCCTGGCCCTCGGCGCCCAGTTCGACTTCCGGGCGGCCGCGAAGGACCTGAAGCCCGCCCTCTTCGCTTCCTTTATGAAGCTGTTCGGCTTCGCCGCCGTCATCCTGCCGATCGCGATCCATATGGGCTTCCTGGGGGAGAAGCTGGTTTCCCTGATCATCATGGCCGGGTCACCCACGACCGTCACCGCCTTCGTCATGGCGAAGGGTTTCGGCCATAAGGGGACTCTCAGCGCCAGCTGCGTCATGCTTACCACCGTGATCAGCACCTTCTCCCTGACCCTCTGGGTCTTCCTGGCCAGAACCCACGGCTGGCTGTAGACCCCGGCCCGGGCAGGCTTTCAGACCGCCGGCTTCCGGTCGGAGCGCCGCGCGCGCACTGTAAAGGGGAGGTGTCTCGCAAGCGGCAAACCGCCACTTTCGAGGCACCTCCCCTTCTGTTCTTTCCCACTTTCTGTCCTGCCCGGATCAGTTTCCTTTCTTATCCTTCAGGAGGGGCTTGATCAGCTTGTAGTACTCACCGGACACCTTATTGCCGGCGGAGGGGAATTCCCGCATCAGCGCGTTATTAATGCCCTGCTTGGTCTTATATTTCTGGATGATGGCCGCGATCTGCCGAGCCACGTCCCAGTCGCCGACGGCGTCCTGGATGGCCTGGACCATGGCCTTCTGCTCCTGCTCCACGTTCCGTCCACGGAGGTCCTGGGTCTGGAGGACGTTCACCTTCCGGCCCTGCCAGAAGGTGCAGACACTGCCGAAGCCCTTATCCTGGGAGACGATGCAGTACTTTTCCTGCTTATTCTGCCCGATCAGATAGCCCAGATAGGTGACCAGCTGGAAGTCCAGGGCGTTCTTCGTGCCGACATTCACGTCGATGAAGGTCCACTTCGCCCGGCACTCATTGATCTTCCGGTGCATGTCGAAGGTCAGGGTATCGGCGTTCTGACTGTAGAAGAGGCAGACCCTGTCCTGGTCGGTGAGCTGCTCGATTCCCTTCATGCCTGCTTTCTTCGTGTTTTCATAATCAATAAGAAAATATGCCATATCGTATCTAACTGTTCCTTTCTATATTTCTACGCGGCGGCCTTCCGGGAGGCGGACGTCCGGCCCCGGCCGGCGGAGCCGGCGCTGACTGTCTCTGCCTCGCCTTCCGCGTCCTTCTGAACAGCGGCCGGGCTCTCTCCCGCGTATTCGGTCCGGAGGTAGGTCAGGAGCCGGACCATATCCTTCCACCTGTGCTTGCTGCCCAGGAGGACCACCACGTATTTCTTTCCTTTATATTCGACCATTCCGGCGTAGCAGCCCTGGGCGTTCTCGGTCTGTCCGGTCTTCCCGCCCAGGTTGCCGGGATAATCATGCTTCAGAAGCCAATTGGTCGTATTCACGATGTTGAGACGCTTCCCGTCGTTCAGTGCCGTGAATTCATACTTCTTCATCATGACCACCTGCTGGAAGGTGGTATTCTTCATGCAGGCCCTGAGGAGGATGGACAGGTCATAGGCGGAAGAATAGTGGGCTGCCGCGTCCCAGCCGAATGCGTTCTCATAATGCGTGTCCTTCATGCCCAGCGCCTTCGCCTTCGCGTTCATCTTCTCCACGAAAGCCTCCTCACTGCCGCCGGCGGACTCAGCGATGGCCACCGCCGAGTCATTCGAAGAAGCGATCAGCATCGCCCGCCAGAGGTCCTTTGTTCGGAACCTGTCCCCGACCTCCTTATAAAGGTTGCCGTCATGGGTTTCCTTCACCCGCTTGCTCACTGTGATGGGCGCGTCGGAATTCGCCTGGTCCATCGTCAGGAGGGCGGTCATCATCTTCGTGGTGCTGGCGTTGGCGAGACGGGCATGGATGTTCCGGGCGTAGATGAGCTGGCCGTCCGAGACCCGCAGGATCAAAGCGGCCTTCCCTTCCAGGCCGGCGATCTCGTGGAGGTTGCCCGGAACCGTGGTAAAGGACTTCCCTTCATAGGCCCTGGCCATGAAAACATGCGGCGCCACGATCCGCCAGCTGGTCCGGCTATTCCGCCCCCAGTCAGAGGGGAACTTCAGGACCGCTGTCCCGGAATCCCCGGAACCGGCCTTCGCGGTAGCGGCGTCCACCCATTTCCCGTCCTCCTTCCGCTGGAGAACCACCTGCCGCCCCCTGGCGGGCGAAATGGTGACTGTAAGGGTCAGCGGCTTCGCGTAAGCGCCGGTGAGCTCCGCGGGGACGCCGGTCAGCTGGGTGTCCTTCTCGGAAAGGATCAGGACTGTCAGGATGGTCACCGCTGCCAGAACCACAGCGGATAAGATCGTGAGGGTCTTCGTCATGATTGCGGCCTCCTACCGCTCTGATTGTCCCAGGGCATTCTTCTCTTTCTGGTAGGCGTCCTCCAGGGCCCGAAGCTCCTTCGTGAACGACTCCTCCAGGTCCGCCTTCCTGGCCTCGAAAGCCTGGGTCATGCTGTCCTTCCGCCGGAGAAAGCGCCGCTCCAGCTCCTCCTGCTCCGCCAGGTCCTCTTCCGCCTCCATGGCCCGCTCCTCCGGGGTCCCCGGCACCGCCGGCAGGCCGCCCAGGGCGATCAGGACCCGGGCCACGACCAGGGGAACCAGGCAGGCCCAGCCGGCCGCCCGTCCCACCGCGCCGATCAGCAGGGCGGCGGCGATGCCGCCCGCGAAGAAAGACAGGACCGTGAAGGAATACAGGATCCCCCGCCGGATGAAGCTCCGGTCCCCGGTCACCACGAACTGGGTCCAGCTCAGGACGCTCTGCTTGAAATTATTGGAGCAGAAGATCGACGCGCTGTTATAGCCGCCGGCCCCGGAATAGGACCCCCACTGGAGGGCGGTGGCGAAGAACAGGGGGTAAATCCCCGCTTCCGCCGGCAGGGACGAGGGCAGGAACATGACCAAAAGCAGAGCGGCCGCGTCCGTATAGAGAACCAGCTTCCGCATGTTCCAGTTCGTGAAATTGGTCAGCAGGTAGGAGACCGCCACCCCCGCCCCGAACAGGGCGAAGGAGCCCAGCCGGAGCAGGAGCTGGCTCCCGTCCCCGTGGGCGACGGCGTCCGCCATGCCCAGGATGTTCGCCGTCTGGGCGTTCCCGAAGTTTCCCTCGAAGAGCGTGATCGAGAACATCCCCAGGAAGCCGCCTACCACGGCCATATCCCAGTGTAAGATCATATCCTGCCAGCGGCGCAGCCACTTCATCAATTCGTTATCCCCCTTCGCCAGGCTTCCCCGCTGCCCGGCAGCCTCTCGGGCGGGCCCGCTCCCCAGCGGGCCCGCACCCTACTTTCTCCGGCTTACAGCCGGACCATATCCCTCCTGATGTCCGTCAGGCTGTCGGCCCCGCACATCATCATGGTGTCCGCCAGTTCCTGGCCGATCTTCTCCACATAGGTCTTCACGCCCTCTTCGCCGCCCCCATACAGGGCAGTGACGAAGGGACGGCAGATCAAAACCGCGTCGGCGCCCATGGCCAGGGCCTTAAAGACGTCCGTGCCGGACCGGAGGCCGCCGTCCACGAAGATCTTCACCTTCCCGCCGACCGCGTCCGCAATCTCCGGCAGGACTTCCGCCGTAGCCGGGCACTGGTCCAGGACCCGGCCGCCGTGGTTGGAGACCACGATGCCGGCGGCGCCCGCCTGGACGGCCTTCTCCGCCCCCTTCACCGTCATGATCCCCTTCACCACGAAGGGAATCCCGGCCTCCTTCACGATCTCAGCGAGCTCCTCGACAGACTTGCGGCCCGCCGGCGGCTGCATGCCCTTCAGGATGGGAAGACCGGCCGCGTCCACATCCATGGCGCAGGCGAAGGCCCCGCTCCTCTTCACAGCGTCCAGCTTGCGGAAGACCGTCTCCAGGTTCCAGGGCTTGATCGTAGGCACCCCCAGGCCGCCGGCCCTCTCCACCGCCGCCACGGCGCCGGCCATGACCTGCTCGTTGATCCCGTCCCCGGTGAAAGCGGCGATCCCCGCCTCAGCGCAGGCCCGGACCATTTCATCATTATATGTGATGTCCGAATACTTATCGCTGTAATGGATCTGGACCCCGCCGACGGGACCCGCGAAGAAAGGATATCTGAAGTGCTTGCCGAAGAGGTCGAACCCCGTATCCAGGTCCGCGTTCGGGAGCAGGGTATCCAGGTTCACCCGGACCGCCTGCCAGCCCTGGAAATTCCGCACAGCCGTGTCCCCAATCCCCTTGGCACCCGGACCCGGGATCTTATTCCCGCAGGCCCGGCCGTCACAGACAGGGCAGGCCTTACAATACGCACCGATACACGTCCTGGCGCTGGCCAGGATCTCCTGATAGGTCATCACGCGCTCCTTTCCATCCTTCCGCCCCGGCGTTCCCGCGGGCACAGACCGCCTACATTCCTTCTAGGATAACACAAACGCGTCAGGTCTGCCGGGCCCTCACCGAAAAAACTTCTCTATATTTCTAACAAAAACATCCCCGGCGCGCGTTCCGCCCCTTCTGACGGTATCTCCCAGGTGCCCGCTGATCTCAGGCTTCCTGACGGCGGCCCGGCTCTTATAGCCGCGGTATCTCCCGGCTTCTGCTGATCTCCCGCCACGAGGTCCGGCAGGCTGCTGTTAACTGCATGCTAAGATGAATAAATCTATTCTTGAAACTGCCGCGCCGCGTGCTATAATATCTGACTGAATGAGGATCTCCCTCAGACCGAAACGAGGACGTTTCAGCCGCCAGGCCGCGTACAGGCGCCAGGCGGCTTTCTTCAGGCCTGTTTTGCGATACATCGAAATACAATCTGAGGAACGCCTTCGGTCCCGCCTTTGTCCGTACTGAAAGCGACGCTTTCCGAGGTGAATGAACATGATACCCACCTGGCTGATCATCCCCTTCGCGGGGCTCCTCCTATCCATCGCCCTGGGGCCCATCCTGGCTCCTGACTGGTGGGACCGGCACGAGACTCACGCCGTGATCTTCTGGTCCCTGCTGACCCTGGTCCTTTTCACGCTTCGATTCAACGGCTACCGGACCCTGACCCTGGTGACCGACTGCCTCGTGAACGATTACCTGACCTTTATCGTCCTGCTGTTCGCGCTGTACTGCGTAGCGGGCAACATCAGCTTCGAGGGCGACCTGGCCGGTTCTCCCCGGGTCAATGTCTTCCTCCTGGTCACGGGCTCCCTCCTGTCCAGCATGATCGGGACCACCGGAGCCAGCATGCTGATGGTCCGTCCCGTGATGAAAATGAACAGCTGGCGGCATCAGCGCTACCACATCATGATCTTCTTCATCTTCACGATCTCCAACATGGGCGGCTGCCTGACGCCAGTGGGCGACCCTCCCCTCCTGATCGGTTTCATGCGGGGGGTCCCCTTCACCTGGAGCCTGAGGAACTTCCCGATCCTGGTCCTGAACCTGGCCGTCCTCATGGTCATCTTCTACTTCATCGACCGGAGGGCCTACCGGCGAGACGTGGCCCATGGCCACCGGCCGGACATCAGCCGGCCCCGAACCACGATTAAATTCGACGGCCTCCACAACCTGATCTTCCTGGTCATGATCGTGGCCGCCGTCCTCCTGAGCGGGATCCTGCCGGGCCTGAAGGCCTTCCAGACCGCGGACGGGGCCGTGAAGGGAATCCACCTCCTGAAAGACGTGACCCTGACCTGGCCCGCTGTGATCGAGCTGGCCATGCTCCTTCTGGCGGCCTGGCTCTCCTTCCGGACCACCTCTCCCAGCGTCCGCCGCCGCAACCACATGACCTGGTCCGCCATCCAGGAAGTAGCGGTCCTCTTCATCGGCATCTTCATCACCATGCAGCCGGCCCTCCTTCTTCTGAAGGCGAAGGGGCCGGACCTGGGCATGTCCCAGACCTGGCAGTTCTTCTGGTCCACCGGTTTCCTGTCCAGCTTCCTGGACAATACCCCGACCTACATGGTCTTCCTGACCACAGCCGGAACCCTGGGCTTTAAAACCGGCATCGCCACGGCCCTCGGCACTGTGCCCCAGGCCCTGCTTCAGGCCATTTCCTGCGGCGCCGTCTTCATGGGGGCCATGACCTATATCGGCAACGCGCCCAACTTCATGGTGAAAACCCTGGCCCAGGAGAACGGCATCAACATGCCCTCCTTCTTCGGCTACATGAAGTGGTCCCTGGCTGTCCTGCTCCCGGTGTTCCTGCTGGACACCCTGCTTTTCTTCCACTAGGAGGTGACTGACATGACAGGATCTAAACTCGAGAAGAACCTGGAGGACAGGCTGGTGCGCCAGCATGAGAAGCGTCTCCAGGAAGAGAGCCGGAAGCGGGCCCAGGGCGACCCCAACGTGCCCGACCCCACCGCGGAGACGCCTCTTCACGGGCCGGTAGACGTCCGGACCCTGGCCAATGAGATCTATGACCTGGACCGGGACGTCTACATCCACACCGGGTCCGCCCTGGGCAGGGTCTTCAACTTCGACCGGGACGAGTGCGTCCGCACCTTCGTCCGGTCCGTAAAGAACAACCGCCGGGACATCATCCGAGGCGAAACGGCCCTGATCGGCAACATGGCGCGGACCATCTCCGACCCCGAGATCCGGAGCGACTTCATGACCCGTTACAGCCGGATCAGCGAGCAGCTTATGCATCTCCTGGACGGCATGGCCCAGGACGAGATCACCGACCCCAAGCAGGCCCGGCTGAACCCCTTCAATGAATTTCAGAAGGACGACCCCCTGATCATCTGCATCGGCCGGGAGTATGGGTCCGGCGGCAGTCAGGTGGGCTTCGGCCTGGCGGACGCTCTCCACATCAACTACTACGACGCGGAGATCCTGACCCGCATCCGGGACAGAGAGGAACTGACGGAGTCCCAGGTCAACGAGCCCGAGTACGTGGCGCGGGAATCAGGTAAGGGCGTGAATCCCGGCCTGGCCTACCTTCAGGAGGGAGATTCTCTGAAACATAAGCTCCGCCGGATCTACAGCTACCACGGCCTGCCCATCCGGGACGCCGTCTTCTTCAAGCAGTCCGAATTCTTCCTGGACCAGGCGAAGAAGCGCAAGCCATTCGTGGCCATGGGACGATGCACCGATGTGGTCATGCTGAATAATGACATTCCCCACATCAGCATCTTTCTGTCCGCCCCCCTGGAGCAGCGGATTCACCACATCATGACTCTCCGGGGCGCCAGCTACCGGGCCGCCAAACGTCAGATCCGGGCCGTGGACCGGGCCCACGCGGACTACTACCACTACTTCACCGGCCGCCGCTGGGCAGATGCCGGCAATTACGACATCTGCCTGAACACCGCCGTCTACGGGGTCAACGGGGCCATCGAATTCCTCCTCCGCCTTCTGGAGAATAACGGCCTGACAGACCGCTGAAGAAATATTCCCAGATTTTCCTGTCCTTTCAGGAAGTCCGGGATTGCATTTTTCACTTTGATTTGGTATACTGATGGACGTTAAAACTGTTCTCCGGGTGTAGCGCAGTTTGGTAGCGCGCTTGACTGGGGGTCAAGAGGCCGTGGGTTCAAGTCCCGCCACTCGGACCAGCTGAAACCACTGAGATTCTAACGATCTCGGTGGTTTT
>CACZTH010000074.1 GCA_902784035.1 uncultured Eubacteriales bacterium | reverse complement strand
CCGCCATGGCCTTCATGGGCATGGGCATGGCCGGCCAGGCCGGCGGCGCCAATGTCCAGGGCCTGTATCAGATGGGCGCCCAGCAGGGCCAGCCGTCTCAGTCGGGACAGTCGGCTCAGCCGGGTCAGGCGGGCGCGGGTCAGCCCGTCCAGGGAGGGGAGGCGGCACCTGCCCAGCCGGCCGCCGGCGCCTGGACCTGCCCCAACTGCGGGAAGACCGGCAACACTGGCAATTTCTGCGCCCAGTGCGGCACGAAACGGCCGGAAGCCGCTCCCGCGAAATGGTTCTGTCCCCAGTGCGGCGCGGAGAACGACGGCAACTTCTGCAGCCGGTGCGGGACGAAGAAGCCGGAGGCCTGATGGGGCAATCGTAATATAGCAATAAATCAATATGGCGGCAGGCAGACCGCGCCGCGTTCCGGAAAAAAGTATACTTAGGTATACTTTTTTCCGGAAAATATAGAGGTAGGTCCAGCTTTCGACGGCGGCGCGCTTGTTTCATACTCTTGACCTTCTCCTAAGTACAGCTGATAAAATTCCAGTTATTGAGCGGAGCTGATTTAGTGCGCTCGCATTAATTTATTGGAATTATCAAGTGCTTTTAAAGGAGATGGAACAATGTTTGAGAATGTCTCGGGCGGCGCGGTCCGCCTGATCCTCCTCAGCGTGGTCGTGGTCATGGCCATCGGCATCGGCATCACGGCCTACTTCACGAAGAGGACGAAAACCAGCCAGGACTGGGCCATCGGAGGCCGGAAGGTCCCGATGATCGTCCTGGTGTTCACCATGTTCGCCACCCAGGTGGGCGGCGGCGTCCTGGTCGGCCATGTGGGCATCGGCTACCAGTTCGGTCTGGCGCCCATCGCCTACGGAATCTGCGGGGTCGTGGGCCTGCTGCTCATGATGCTGATCGCGGGCTGGCTCCGGGACAATAATTTCGTGACCATCCCGGACATCTTCCGCAAGCTCTATGGGGAGAACACCTTCCTGTCCATCGTGTCTTCCATCATGGCATGGTGGTCCCCTTCGGCTGGATCGCCTCCCAGTGCATTTCTTTTGATAAACTTTTCTCCTCGATCACCGGCATCAACAGCTCAGTCCTGATCGTGATCTTTGCCATCGTCTGCATGCTGTTCACGATTCCGTCCGGTTTCAACTCCGTGGTCTGGTCGGACTTCGTCTTCGGCGTCATGATGCTGGTCCTCTGCGTGATCACCGCTTCCCAGGCCTTGAAGATGGGCGGCGGCTGGAGCACCATCGTATCCAAGTTCCCGGAGCCTGAGAAGGTCACTTTCCCCGGCGGCATCCTCGGCGCCGGCGTGTCGACCACCCTCCTCTGGGTCGTGGCGGCGACGCCCGGCATGATGACCAACCAGATGTCCATCCAGCGTGTCTGCGCCGCGAACAGCGCGAAGGACGCCCGGAAGGTCCTGGCTCTCAGCGCCCTGATCATCGCGGTCCTGGAGGTCTGGGTCGTCATCATCGGTCTGACTACCCGGTCCCTCTTCCCGAATCTGAAGGCGGGCGAGGACGCCATCGGCGCCTTCCTGGGCGTGGTCCCCTCCTGGACCCTGGCCCTCTTCGCCGGCTTCATCATCACAACCATCCTGACCACCACTGACAGCGCCATGCAGTCCGTGGCCGTCAACCTGACCAATGACATCTATCACCGCTACATCAACCCGGACGCGGACGATAAGAAGCTCATGAGCATGTCCCGGATCTTCACCCTGGTCATCACCATCCTGGCCATCCTCCTGGCTGTCAACTTCCAGCAGGTCCTGAACCTCCTGGTCCAGACCTACTCCTACGCCGCCTCCGGCCTTCTGATCCCCATCTACGTGGGCTCCTTCGTAAGCAGGAAGCGGAAGATGACATCCTCCGTGGGTCTGGTCAGCATGCTGTCCGGCGTCATCGGCTGCTCCGTCTTCACCTTCTGCTTCAAGACCTTCCTGCTCCCGGCCTTCTACGGGATCATCATTTCCGCGGTCGCCATGGCCGTCATGCTGGCTGTGACCGGCGGGAAGAACACGGCGCCGGCCGCTTCTGAGGAGTAGATAGAACGAAAAAGAAAACCGGGCGGACGGCCGGGCGCCTGGCTCAGGCCCCGGACCTTCCGCCGCCTGTGAAATGTAAACGTCAGGGGGAGCCTCCGGCAGGCCGTCCCCCTGTCTTTATCACTGCGAATGAAAGGAGTCTCTATGAGTGTGAAAACCATCGCCATCATCGGCGCGGGCAACGGCGGGCAGACCTTCGCCTCCTACCTGTCCATGAAGGGCCTGAAGGTCCGAATCTTCGATGTTTTCCAGAAGACTGTCGACATCCTGGATGAGAAGGGCGGCGTCGAGATCGAGGGAAACGCGGATCTGACCGGCTTCGGCAGGATCGAGTTCGCCACCACGGACATGGGCAGGGCCCTGGAGGGCGCCGACATGGCCTGGATCATCCTCCCCTCCATCTACCATAAGGACATGGCCGCGAAGATGGCCCCCTACCTGAAGGACGGCTTTCCTGTTTTTCTGAACCCCATGGGTCCCATGGGCGCCATGGAGTTCGTGAATGTCCTCCGGGAGAACGGGTGCGAAGCCGACGTGAAAATCGCCGCCGCCAGCACCCTGGTCTTCGCCTGCCGGATCGAGGAGGCAGGGAAGGTCTACGTGAACGGCATGAAGGAGATGGTTGACGTGGCCGCCTATCCCGGCCGGGACAACGCCCTGTTTGAAGAGCTCCTTTCCCCCATCATCCCCCAGTACACCTTCGTGAAGAACATCCTGAAGATCTCCTTCGACAACATCGGCTTCGAGCTTCACCCGGGTCCCACTCTCCTGGACGCCGGCCTGATCGAGAGCGGAAAGCCCTTCGAGTATTACCGGGATTTCGGCCCCAGCCAGGTCAGGCTGGTGGAGGCCATCGACGCCGAGCGTATGAAACTGGTCGAGAAGTATCAGGTGGACACCGTCACCACCGACGAGCTCTTCCGGGAGATGTACGCCTGCGAGGGCGATCTTCTGACCATGATCAACACGGTGGAGGTCTATAAGGGGGTCAAAGGCCCCTCCAGCATGAACGTCCGCTATATTTTCGAGGACATCCCTTATTCGCTTCGGGCCATCCAGACCCTGGCGCGGATCGCCCATGTGGAGACCCCTGCCGTGGACACCGTCCTGAACCTGGCCTATATTCTCTACGGCGACCACCTGGACGAGGGCAGGACCCTGAAAAACCTGGGCCTGTCCGAGGACACCACGGTCGAGGACGTTCTGGCCATGTGCAATTAGACGACAAAAATTTCACCGGGCGGACGTTCCCCGCGCCTGCCCGGAGATGGGGGCGGCGCTTCCGGCCAGAGGGCCGGGGCGCCGATTTTCGTCTATCGCCGACGGGCGGCTGTCCGGGAAGTGGCGCGGTTCTTGCCAGATATGTTACAATCAGACAGAAAGCGTTTTCCCCGCCGAAACAGCGGTCTCTGATCCGCAGGAGGCAGGGCATGGCAGGCCGCAGAGGAAGGACAGAAAATGATCAAAAAAATCACGGGCGCGGGCGCGGCGGGCGGTTTCACGCCGCATCAGCAGCTGGAGGAGCTGAAAGCATATATCCGGGAGAAGGGGAGCATGGCCGTCGCATTCTCTGGCGGCGTAGATTCCACCTTTCTCCTGAAGGTAGCCCATGATGTGCTGGGGGATGACTGCGTCGCGGTCACCGGCAGGAGCTGCACCTTCCCAGAGCGGGAGGCCCGCGAAGCCGCTGGTTTCTGCCGGCGGGAGGGGATCCGTCAGATCGTCGTCGAGTCCGGTGAGATGGAGGACGAAGACTTCGTCCATAACCCCCTAAACCGGTGCTATATCTGCAAGCATACTCTCTTCACCAGGATTAAGGAGACTGCCGCCTCCGAGGGCTTCCGCTATGTGGCCGAGGCGTCGAATATGGACGATAATGGCGATTACCGGCCCGGTCTGCAGGCGGTCGCGGAGCTGGAAGTCCTGAGCCCCCTCCGCCACTGCGGCCTCTATAAGCAGACCATCCGGGGGCTTTCGAAGGAACTGGGCCTGCCCACCTGGGACAAGCCGGCCATGGCCTGCCTGTCCAGCCGTTTCGTCTATGGCGAGGACATCACTCCGGAGAAGCTGGCCATGGTCGATCAGGCAGAGCAGTTTCTGATGGACGCGGGATTTCAGACCTGCCGGGTCCGGATCCACGGGAATGATCATTTTCTGGCCAGGGTCGAGGTGCCGGCGGCCAGGATCAGCGAGCTCTTCCAGGGCGGATTTAACGAGGAAATGGAGAAAAAATTCCGGGAAATCGGATTCTCCTATGTGACGATGGACGCCCGCGGCTTCCGGACCGGCAGCATGAATGAAATCATCTCCGCGGCGAAGAAGGCGGCGGAGATGGCGGGCCAGGCGGAAGAGATCACAGAGTGAGCAACAGGCCGGCCGGATCAACCCGGGCAGGCTCCGCGAATCAGCGCCGGGTTTCGTGAATCAGCGCCGGACTTCGTGATGCACGGCTGGCAGGCTCCGCGGGATAACAGGAAGGAGCAGGAGATTGAACACGTATCAGACACCCTTTGGCCATATCGAAGTGCTGAAGAACGGGACGCCGATTCCCTTCGAGCTGGGGCCGGGCGGCTTCCAGTCCTGCCCCCAGGCTTCCGGCGAGAATAATAAGCCGGAGGGGCAGGTGGAGATCGCGGTGGATCTGACCGGGATGAAGCTCCGCGACAGCGTCGTCGTCCAGTTCTCCGGCGGGGCTCTGGACCAGACCGGCGGGGATGAAGGGACTATCAGCTGCACCGGGGTCGCCCGGGAGTATGCCATCGCCCTCGGGGCGGTGGACACCGGACAGGTGGAGGGATGGCACATGGCTGACCTGAGCGCGGAGCGGGCGGCGGGCCGCCAGCGCTGGCTCCCCTACATGTACGTGGGGCTGGAAGGGTCCGGCGCCGAGTTCTGGATCGTCGATGATCCGGCGCTTTACCAGGACCCTGCCCTGGAGCCCTACCGCGGGACCATTTATGTGGCCGCGGCATGGATGAAAAGTGATGATCCAGCGGCCATGGACATCCTGTCTGAGGTCACCAGCTTCTGGATGCCTGCCGGCTCCTTCGGGGAGGACGAGTAACGGGAGAAGGTGCGGCGATATGGAGAGGGGATTGGATTGCCCTGAAACCGGAAACCAGCCTTTTCTTCACGGCCGTTAGGAATTAGAATGATAAGCGAATGCGCGTTCACACCGAAAGGCGACCCATGGCTTCTATCCATCCCACCCCTGAAGTTTTTTCCATCGTCTGTCCCCTCCTTTTCCTGGCAGGCTTCGTCGATTCCATCGCGGGCGGTGGCGGCCTGATCTCTCTGCCTGCCTACATGCTGACGGGCATGCCCATGCATCAGGTTCTGGCAACGAATAAACTTTCCTCTACCTGCGGCACCTCTGTCACCACCCTCCGTTTTATCCTGAACGGACTGGTGGACCTGAAGCTGGCGCTCCCCTCGGTCATCGCCGGGATCGCCGGCGCCTCCATCGGCTCCCATATTTCCCTGATGCTGTCTGACATCGTCATCAGGCGGATCCTGATCGTGGTTCTGCCTGTGGCGGCTTTTTTCGTTCTGAATAAGAAAATTTTCCAGCAGGAGGATCCTGCCGCCGCTGCCCGGCAGGATGAAACCCAGCAGGCGCCATCGAAAAAAGATGACTGGCATCCAGCCCGCAGGACCTACGTGATTGCCGCTCTGGCAGCCCTGATCATCGGCATGTACGACGGGCTCTACGGACCGGGGACCGGCGCTTTCCTCATCATCGCCTTCACAGCCCTCGCGAAGAAGGATGTAAAGAGGGCCAACGCTCAGGCGAAAGTCATCAACCTGACCTCTAATGTGACGGCGCTGACTGTTTTTCTGCTGAACGGGCAGGCGGCGGTCCTCCTGGGCCTGGCGGGCGCCGCCGCCAACATCGCCGGTAACTACCTGGGCTCCGGACTGGTCATGAGACGGGGCGCCCGTATCGTGAAGCCTGTTTTGCTTGTTGTCCTGGCCCTGCTTTTCGTGAAGGTGCTCACCGGCTCCTGAGCCGCTGACCTGAAGGACAGGCCGGAAAGCTGGCGGTGGAACAGAAGAGAAATTCCCTTCTTCGGATTCTGTGTGAAGACGAGGGTCAATTTCTGATTAAGGATTGCTATTACAGGAAAGGAATTCAGCTGCCATGGAAAAGAAACGGCGGTCCCCGCGGGGGATGGTCCAGGAACTGAAGGATCGGATGCGGATGGACCCGAAGGCCTTCCGCCTGTACTCAGTGCTTCGTACTTTAGTCATCGTGGTCCTGGTCACCAGCATTATCCAGGGAAATTATGAGAACGCGGGACTGGCCGCGCTCTCATTAGTATTATTCTTCATGCCCGCTTTCTTCGAAGAAAGACTGAAGATCGAGATTCCGCCGCTGTTAGAGGGCGTCATCTACCTTTTCATCTTCGCGGCAGAGATCCTGGGGGAGGTCAACCACTTCTATACGGCCATCCCCGGTTGGGATACCATGCTGCATACCATGAACGGGTTTCTCTGCGCGGCGATTGGCTTCGCGATGGTCGACCTGCTGAACCGGCACAGCGAGAACATTAACCTGTCCCCCTTCTATCTGACTATGACGGCCTTCTGCTTTTCCATGACCATTGGCGTTCTGTGGGAGTTCTTCGAATTCTTCATGGATCAGACCTTCTCTATGGACATGCAGAAGGATTTCATCGTCCGCCGGATATCGTCCGTTACGCTGGACCCCACTGGGGCTCAGATCCCCGTCACCATTGACCAGATCGCCCGGACCACCATCGAGACCGCTACAGGTAAGGAATACATCATTCAGGGCGGCTACCTCGACATCGGCATCATCGACACCATGAAGGACCTCCTGGTCAACTTCCTGGGCGCGGTCGTTTTCAGCGTCCTGGGCTATGCTTATGTCAAGACCCGGGATCCGAAGAGCCTGGCCGGACGTCTTCTGATTCACCCTCGGTCCGAGCAGGATCAGGAGATCCTGGACAGTTACCTGGAGGCCCGGTCTGAGGCGCGTCAGGAGAAGAAGGCGGTCCGCCGTGATCGGGTTGAGCAGAAGCTGGAGGAGGCGGAATCCCGTCTCGACGGCGATCCCGGTCATCCCGACCACTGGGTCTAGGAAATCCGCTGAAGCGAGAAAACGCCTCAGAGGGATGGAAGGATGCCCAGGCGTTTTCCCTCTTCCCGGAGCTTGTCCCGGTCATCGGGGTGGGCGAGGCTGATCAGGGCTTCGGCCCGTGCCCGGGCGGGCAGGGGCTTCAGGTTGACGCAGCCGTATTCAGTGCAGACGTACTGGACGTCGCTTCGGGGCGTCGTGACCGCGGTGGCCGGCGGGAAGGCGGCGACGATCCGGGGGCGGGGGCGGCCGTCCCGGCCGGTGGTTCGGGCGGTCAGGGCGATGAAGCTTTTTCCGCCCTCCGAAAGCTGGGCCCCTCGGACGAAGTTCAGCTGGCCGCCCACGGCGGAGATCTGTCTGCCGCCCATATTGTCTGAGGCGCACTGGCCGTAGAGGTCCACGGCCATGGCAGAGTTGACGCTGACGAACCGGGGGTTTCGGCCGATCAGGGCGGGATCGTTCACCAGCTTATAGGGGGCGAAGAGGACGTCATGGTTGTGGTCCAGGAAATGGTAGAGGTCCAGGGTCCCCAGACCGAAGACCGCGAGCGCCTTTCCCGGGGCGTATACGGTGTTTCGGTTGGTCACGTTCCCATTCTTCATCAGGGTCATCATGGAATCGGAGAACATTTCTGAGTGGATGCTGAGGTCGTTCTTCCCCTGGAGGCTGAAGCCCACAGCGCTGGAGATGCCTCCGATGCCGAACTGGAGGACGGCTCCATCCGGAACCCGGGCCACGATCTGGTCAGCGACGGCCTTCAGCGTCTCGTCGAGGGGAAGGTTCGGCACGGTGTCTACTGCGTCCTCCGCCTCCACCAGGAGATCGCACTGACTGACATCCACCATGCCTCGGATTCCATCGACAAAGGGCACCCGGGGGTTGACCTGGAAGACAACCTCCTTCGCCAGTTCGACGGCCCGAAGATGAAGGGCGGCCCCGTGAAGGCCCAGAGACATGTGCCCTTCCTCATCCGGCTGGGACACTTCAATGAAGGCGATGTCCGGCCGGGCGGTTTCTTCCAGCCAGGATTCCACCTGGCTGATGTGGATCGAGGTATAGTCTCCCCAGGGGGTCTGAAGGACAGGACGTTCGCCGGGCCCCGCGAAGTAAGTCAGGAAGCGGAAGTGGCCCTCGTTCTCCGGATCCGCAAAGCTGGTCCGGCGGAGCAGATTGCCGGAGCAGATGGTGACATCCTCCAGATCGTTCCGCCGGGCCAGGAGGGCGTCGGTCAGCCGGTAGGCTGTCGAGGTCAGGGTGCCGATGTAGACCCGGTCCCCGGAGCGCACCAGGCCGGCGGCTTCCTCCGCGGTGGTCTTTTTCGCCGCGTATTCTTCTTCCCAGTTCATGGGACTCCTTCCGTGTGTGTTTGAACAAAAAACTGTCTGCGCAGGCGGTCCTTCATGGAGCCTGCCGATCTGGTCCGCCGATCTCCTGCCAGCTTCCATGGCAGCGCGGAAAACACGGGCATTTAGGGCGCGCCGAGATGCCGCGCCGAGATGCCGCTCTTTCTGGCTTCCATGCTATCACAGAAGGCGCCGGATGCCTATAGTCCATATTTCTTCAGCTTCCGGGAGATGGTTGGCTGGCTGCAGTGGAGCGCTTCGCTGATCCGCTGGGTCGTTTTATATTGGCGTTTATATCGTTTCAGGATGCTCCGTTCGTAGGCGTCCATCATGGGCCGGCTCTTTGTTTTCCGTGCCAACGAATAATTTGCGAAGGTTTTCGCAGGCGTGTATAATAGAAGTATAGCGATATATCGGTGCATGTGCACACACGGTATATTTTCGGAATTTTTGTGTATTGCGCGTGTCTGGCATAAAATTTGCTTAACAATCGTTACAGAACAGAGCTTTCGACGGGAGGCGGTGGGCCGGGCGCGCGGCTTGAGTACAGAGAAAGGAGCGGGAGGATATGCTGGAGCAGTCCTACTATGACCTGGCTGACAGGTGCATCGCGAAGCACGGCAAGGCAGCGGCGTCCCTCATCCCCGTGATGGAGGATATCCAGGACGAGCTGAGGTATCTGCCGGGGGAGCTTCTGTCCTATGTGGCGCGGGAGTTGGGCGTGACTGAGGCGAAGGCTTATGGGGTCGCGACCTTCTATGAGAATTTTTCCTTCGAGCCGAAGGGAAAGTATGAGATTAAATGCTGCGACGGGACGGCCTGCCATGTGAAGAGATCCATCGCGGTCATCGAGGCGCTGAAGAAGGAATTGGGCCTGGGGAACGGGAAGAAGACCACCGACGACATGCTGTTCACGGTGGAGACGGTCTCCTGCCTGGGCGCCTGCGGGCTGGCCCCGACCATGATGGTGAACGGGAAGGTGCACCCCAGGATGACGCCGGATAAGGCCGTGGACCTGGTGAGAGAGCTGAGAGGAGGAGAAGAGGCATGAAGATCGCGTCGAGAGAGGACCTGCGTGCCGCCCGGCTCGAGGCAGAGCGCCAGATGCGGGATCAGGACATCCGGGTTCTGGTCTGCGCCGGCACGGGCTGTGTGGCATCGGGGTCGGAAGCTGTCTATGAGGAATTCCGGACCCAGCTGGAGGGCAGAGAGGGGATCAGTCTGGTCTTCGCTCCCCACGACCAGGATGAGGACGGGGGAATTTCTTTCGAGGAAGCGGAGGCCCAGGGCTGGACGCAGGCGGGAACCCCGGCGGGGATCCCGGACGTCTATCAGTCGCCGGATGATAAGGCGAAGGTCGCTGTCTGCCACACCGGCTGTCAGGGCATCTGCGAGATGGGCCCCCTGGTCCGGATCCAGTTCGGCGAACACATGATCCAGTATGTGAAGGTCCAGCCTTCAGATGTCAGCGCCATTATCTTTCGGACCATAATGAAGGGCGAGGTCATCGACCGGCTCCTCTACCACCAGCAGCCCCAGTTCCAGAGCCCGGAGGACATTCCCTTCATCGCCAGGCAGACCCGGATCGTCCTGTCCAACTGCGGGAAGTATGAGCCTGATTCTTTGTCTGAGTACCTCT
>CACZTH010000073.1 GCA_902784035.1 uncultured Eubacteriales bacterium | reverse complement strand
TCGATGTTCCACTTGTCGCAGATCTTCTTAAACTCTCCGCTCTTCACGATGTTCTTCAGGCCCGTGTTCAGCTTCTCCTTCAGCTCGGTGTTGCCTTTCTTCACGGCCATGCCGTAGGACTCCGCGTTCAGGACCTTGCCGACGGTCTTGAACTCGCCCTCATGCTGGTGCATGTAATTCTCGGCGACCGGCTTGTCGATGATGATGGCGTTCACATCGCCGTTCTTCAACTGCATGACGCAGGTGTCGAAACCGTCCAGAATGACCGCGTTCGCGATCTTGCCCGCCTTCTTGAGACGGTTGGCCTCGTCGGCGCCGGTGGTACCAGTCTGGCTGGCGACCTTCATGGCGCTGGTCAGGCTGTCCTCGCCGGTGATCTGGGTTTCGTTTTTCCGGACCATGACCACCAGGCCGCTGTCATAGTAGGTGTCGGTGAAGTCGACCTTCTTGCGGCGCTCCGGATCCTGCGCGTTCATGCCCGCGGCGATAATGTCCGCGTTGCCGGCCTTCACCGCCGGGATCAGGGAGGCGAACTCCATGTTCTTAAACTTGACCTTGAAGCCCTGGTCCTTCGCGATGGCCTTCACCATGTCCATATCGAAGCCGTCCAGGTCTCCGTCCTTATTCGTCGTATCGAACGGCGGGAAGGTAGGCTCGGTCACGACCACGTAGGTCTTCTGCTCCTCCGTCTTCTTCGTACTGCTCCCGCAGGCGGTGAACACCACGGCCAGCGCGGCCGCCAGACAGAGGACCGCTGCCTTCTTCAGCATTCCTTTTTTCATCTCAGTTCTCCTTCACAGACAAAAAACACTTCATCGAACGGCCCGCCCCCACGCCGCCCTGGCGCGGCTGGTCGTTCTTTATAAATATTTATGCATTTATATACACACAAAGTAACACCAACCTGTCATTCTGTCAAGGGCAAAGGGCCGATTTCTTGCCTCTTCCGCCCTTCACAGGAGATAATATGCCGGCGCCCCCGCCCGGCGGAGGATCCGCTGGTCTGACCAGCCCGAGCGAAGAATGTCCAGCCGCCGGTCTCCGAAGCCCGTGAGCCGGGCGCCCGCCGGATCCGAGGCCGTGATCATGAGCGGATATCCGCCCGCCTGCCGGTCCAGGGTCTCCAGGCTGGGCATGCCGCCCGCCAGCCCCAGTTCCCGAACCTGCCGCAGGGCCTCACCATTAAACAGGTTCAGCCCGCTGCCCCCGGTCACCCGGCAGCCCGCATCCAGAAATGGCCGCACCCAGCCCAGGGTCCCCACCGAAACGCCCCGGTCCCGGGCAATCGCGGAAGCCTCCGCCCAGTGGTCACGGAGCCACCGGTCCTCCTTCCCTTCCGGCACAGCCGAAACATAGGGGACAAAGGCCGCCCGGCCAGCGTTCCTTCTCCCAGCCCGCTCGAATTCCGGGCTTCCGGCCCCTGCCTGAGCCGGCTCCCAGCCTGAAGCCTCTCTTTCTTCCCATTCCCGGACCTCCTCCAGGTGATCCGCAAGCTCCTGGAAGGGCAGGAGAATATGGAACGAAGCCCGATTACCCGCGGCCAGACCGCCCGCCGCCCGATCACCCGCTGTCCGATGCTCTTCCGCACCCTGACGGAACTCGGGCGGAATGCCGGTCCGCTGGAAATCCATCCAGGTCCGCTGGAAATCCGCCCAGCTCAGAAAGACAGCGGCCCGGGGCCTGGCCGCCTCCGCCGCGCGCGCCTCCGCCGCCGCGGCCTGGACCTCCCTCTCCAGGCCCGCCAGGGGATCCCGACCAGCCGAGACGCCCGTCACTTCTCCGCGGGCCGGGGCACCCGCCCCTTCCAGGCTTCCCGGCAGGTCCCCGCCTGTCAGCTGGGGCCGCCGCCCGGACTGGACGATCTCCTCCTCCAGCCTGGCCAGGAGCTCCCGCCGCGCCCCATTTAATGCCTTCATGGGGATTCGCCGCTTCAGTTCGCCTTCCACCTGGATCTCCGCCGCCTCGAAGGGGGTGCCGCCGGTCTTTCCCAGGGCCTGGACCGCCCGCTCCCGGACGCTTCGTCCCTCCGGGTCCGCCGGGAAAGCCTCCGTGACGACCTCCGCCCGAGCCGGCGACCCATCTCCCGCCGCCTCCGGCAAGGCCGACAGAAGGAGCCTGCCATCGGCCAGCTCTCTGGCCTGGATCCCGATCTTCCGCTTCCGCTTCCCGGCGGCCGAGAAGGTCCCCTCCGGCCCCTTGAAGACGCCCTGGTAGGACCGCTCCGCCGCCTTCAGCTGCCGGCTGGAGGAGGTTCGCCACAGGCTGTCACCCGGCCGGACCTCCGCCGCCTGACCCCGGCTCCTCTTCTTCACCCCTGGCAGGTCCCCGATCAGGACGTTTCCGTTCCGCAGCGGCTTCCAGTAGGTCAGGATGTTGCCCACCGGCTCTCGGCCGTGGATCTCGAAGCCGTCTCCCTGTTCCAGCGGCCTCGTCTCCGGATGATCCAGACGGACCTCCGCCAGCTCCGGCCGGTCCGGCAGGGTCCGGACCAGCCGGCCGACCCGGACGCCCCGGTGCTTGGGCAGGTCGCCGGAGAACAGGGCTCTCCCCGGAGCACCATGAAGGTAGCCCTCTGTGAAACCGCCCCGGTTGAAGATCTGCAGGAGCTCTGCCTGGTCCTCCTCCGCGGGCGTCACCCTGCCCTCCGTCAGGTACTGGTCGATGTACTTCCGATAGATTCGGGTGACCACCGCCACATATTCCGGTGATTTCATCCGGCCCTCCACCTTAAAGGAACAGACCCCGGCCGAGATCAGCTCCCCCAGGTCCGGAAGGAGACAGAGATCCTTCGGGCTGAGCGGGTAGGCCGGCGCCCCCTTTACGGGCCGCCCGTCCGTTCCGAAGACCTGGTAAGCCAGCCTGCAGGGCTGGGCGCAGACGCCCCGGTTTCCGGACCTGCCGCCGAAGGCCCTGCTCAGCTGACACTGGCCGGACCAGCAGAAACAGAGGGCCCCATGGACGAAGACCTCCAGCTCCGCCCCGGTCTCCTCATAAATGGACCTGATCTCCGGCAGGGACAGCTCCCTGGCCAGGACCACCCGGGAGAAGCCCATCCGAAGCGCCTCCTCCACCGCCCGGGCATTCCAGGCCGTGGCCTGAGTGGAAAGATGGAGAGGAAGGTCCGGAACATACCGGCGCAGGAGACGGGCCAGGCCCAGGTCCTGGACGATGACCGCGTCTACCCCTTCTGCCGCCAGAAAATCGGCGTAGCGGACGGCGGGCGCCAGCTCATCGTCATGGAGGAGGGTGTTCAGAGTCACATGGACCCGGACCCCCCGGGCATGGGCGTAGCGGAGGGCCGCCCTCAGAGCGTGGTCGTCGAAATTGCCCGCGTTCATGCGGGCATTGAAGGCTTTTCCGCCCAGGTAGACAGCGTCCGCCCCGTTTTCCACGGCGGCGGCAAAAGGCTCCCCGCCCCCGGCGGGGACGAGGAGCTCTGGTTTCAGAAACGGTCTGATCGTCATGTGGAATCTGCCTTTTGTCAGCGCGCGGGAAGTTACAGGGGGCGGTAGCTCGGCTCCCTTCCCCGCTGCTTCATGTCGATGGCGACGGCGAAGATGCGGGCGGTGTCCATGCAGGTAAGCACAGGCAGGTTCCGCTCGATGGCCGCCCGGCGGATCGGGAAGGTATCCGTATCCACCTTATTCATGGCCTTCGGGGTGTTGATCAGGATGTGAATCTCGTGGTTCACCATGGCGCTGACCTCTTCGAAGGGCACCACGGTGTTCTCGATGCCGTGGGCCTTCAGGAAGGCGCCGGTCCCCTTCGAGGCGTAGAGCGTGAAGCCCAGCTCCTCGTAACGGCGGACGATCTCGGCGGACTCGTCGTTCTTATCGTGATCCCGGAGGCTGACGAAAACGCCGCCGCCTGTCGGGATCTCTCCGCCCGCGCCCAGGAAGCCCTTATAGATGGCCATGTTAAGGTCCTCATCCACGCCCAGCACCTCGCCAGTGGACTTCATCTCAGGGCCGACGGCCACGTCCACATCTGTGAGCTTGGAGTCGGAGAAGACAGGAATCTTAATGGCGTAATAGGGCTTATTCTCCCGGAGGCCCACGCCGTAGCCCATGTCCTTCAGCTTATGACCGGTCATGGCGGCCACGGCCAGCTTGACCATGGGGACCTTCGTGACCTTGCTCAGGATAGGCACGGTCCGGGAGGCTCTGGGGTTGACCTCGATGATGTAAACGGTCTTCCCATCCCAGGCGTACTGGATATTCACCAGGCCGACCACGTGGAGGGCCTTCACGATCTTCTTCGTGTCGGCCACCAGCTCGTCGATGACCTCCCGCGGCAGGTCGTAGGGCGGGTAGGAGGTGCAGGAGTCTCCGGAGTGGACGCCGGTCCGCTCGAAGTGCTCCATGATGCCCGGGATCAGGACGTCTTCTCCGTCAGCGATGGCGTCCACGTCCATTTCCTTGCCCTCGACGTACTGGTCGATCAGGACCGGGTGTTCGTGGGACATGCGGACGGCCTCCTTCAGGTAGGTGTCCAGCTCCGTGTCGTTATAGACCACCTGCATGGCCCGGCCGCCGATGACGAAGGAGGGACGGACCATGACCGGGTAGCCCAGGGTCCGGACGGCCTCATAGGCCTCCTCGCGGGTCCGCACAGCGTAACCGTTCGGGGTGGCGATCTGGAGCTCGTGGAGGAGCTCGGAGAACTTCTCCCGGTCCTCCGCCAGGTCGATGTACTTATTCTGGGTGCCCAGGATCTTCACGCTCCTGGCCGCCAGCCTGGACGCCAGGTTCAGAGAGGTCTGACCGCCGAACTGGAGGATGACGCCCTCCGGATGCTCCTGCCGGATCACGTTCATCACGTCGTCGGTATGGAGGGGGTCGAAGTAGAGCTTATCGGAGGTATCGAAGTCGGTGGAGACCGTCTCCGGGTTGTTATTAATGATGATGGACTCGAAGCCCAGGTCACGAAGGGCCCAGACACCCTGAACGCAGCAGTAGTCGAACTCGATGCCCTGGCCGATCCGGATGGGGCCGGAGCCGACCACCAGGATCTTCTCCCGGTCGGACCGGACGCTCTCATTCTGGCCGCCGTAGCTCTGGTAGTAATAGGGAGTCGCGGCCTTAAACTCACCGGCGCAGGTATCGACGATCTTATAGACCGGATAGATGTCATGGTAGAGACGGATATCCTGGAGCACCTCCCGGGGCATGCCGGTCAGGTCCAGGATGTCCTCGTCGGTCATGCCCCGGCTCTCGGCCTCCCGGATCAGCTCAGCGGTCGGCTCGGCTGTCTTCAGGGTGTTCTCCATATCGATGATGCCCTGGATCTTATCCAGGAACCAATTATCGATCTTCGTCTTCTCATGGATTTCCGCCACTGTGGCGATGCCCCGGCGGAAGGCCTCGGCGATACAGAAGATCCGCTCGTCGTCACAGGCCATCATCTTCTCCATGAGCCGCTCATCGTCCAGCTTGGTCACGTAGGGGACCCGGAGACCTGTACCCTCGATCTCCAGGGAGGCGATGCCCTTCATCAGGGCGGACTCGAAGTTCCGGTCGATCGCCATGATCTCGCCGGTGGCCTTCATCTGGGTGCCCAGCTTTCGGGAGGCCGTCCGGAACTTATTGAATGGCCACTTGGGGAATTTCACCACGCAGTAGTCCAGGGTGGGCTCGAAGCAGGCGCTGCTGGTCTGGGTCACGTAATTGGTCAGCTCGTCCAGGGTATAGCCGATGGCGATCTTGGCCGCGATCTTCGCGATCGGGTAGCCCGCGGCCTTCGAGGCCAGGGCGGAGGACCGGCTCACTCTGGGGTTCACCTCGATGACGTAGTACTCATCCTGATCCGGGTTCAGGGCCAGCTGGACATTACAGCCGCCCTCGATCTGGAGGGCCCGGATGATCTTCAGGGAGGCGTCCCGCATCATCTGATACTGCCGGTCGTTCAGGGTCTGGGTCGGGGCCACGACGATGCTGTCGCCGGTGTGGACGCCGACGGGATCCAGATTTTCCATGGAACAGATGATAATGCAATTGTCTTTCGCGTCCCGGATGACCTCCAGCTCGATTTCCTTCCAGCCGGCGATGGACTTCTCCACCAGGACCTGGCCGATGGCGCTCTTCTGGATGCCCAGCTCGCAGTGCTCCACCAGCTCCTCTTCATTATTCGCGATGCCGCCGCCGGTGCCGCCCAGCGTATAGGCGGGCCGGATGATGACCGGATACCCGATCTTCTCCGCGATCTCCCGGCACTCATCCACGGTGGTGGCAATGGCGCTGGGCGGGATCGGCTCCCCGATTTCCTCCATCAGCTCCTTAAAGGCCTCTCTGTCTTCCGCCTTATGGATGCTCTCCCTGTTGACGCCCAGGAGCTTGACGCCGTATTTCTCGAACACGCCCTTCTCTTCCAGGGTCATCCCCAGGTTCAGGCCTGTCTGGCCGCCGAAGCCGGCCAGGACGCCCTGGGGCCGCTCCTGCTCGATGATCTTCGTCACCGCGTCCTCGGTGATGGGCTCCAGGTAGACCTTATCGGCGATGCCATTATCCGTCATGATAGTAGCCGGGTTGCTGTTAATCAGGACGCACTCGATGCCCTCTTCGGTGATGGCCTTACAGGCCTGGGTGCCGGCGTAGTCGAATTCCGCCGCCTGCCCGATGACGATAGGACCGGAGCCGATGATCAGCACCTTCTCAAGCGTAAAATCCTTAGGCATTACAGTCTCCCTCCTTCCATCAGGCTGATGAACTGGTCGAACAGGTAGCCCGTGTCATTCGGGCCCGGCTTGGATTCCGGATGGAACTGCACGCTGAAGACCGGCTTGCGGAGGCTCTTCATGCCCTCCACCGTCCCGTCGTTCAGGTTCAGGTGGGTCACATCCAGCCCCTTCAGGACCACGGAATTCGCGTCCACCGCGTAGCCATGGTTCTGGGAGGTAATGTAGCTCCTGCCCGTGATCTTATCGAAAACACCGTGGTTGACGCCCCGGTGTCCATATTTCAGCTTATATGTGGAACCGCCGGAGGCCAGGGCGATGAGCTGGTGGCCCATGCAGATCCCCATGATCGGCATCTGACCCGGTCCGTAATTACTGTTCGTGATGAGCTTCTCCGTGATCTTCACGGCCTCCTGAGCCGCTTCCGGATCTCCGGGGCCATTGGTGATGAACACGCCGTCCGGATGGTCGTTCAGGATGATTCTCGCCTTCGTCCCATAGGGGTAGAGGGTCAGTGCGCAGTCCCGCTTCATCAGTTCATAGAGGATGCTCCGCTTCACGCCCAGATCCATGACGGCCACATTATATTTCGGATTCTCCGGCTCGATCCTCATGATCCCGGTAACGCCGGCATGCTTCATCTGATCTGTCCGGAGCTCAGTCACGTCGCAGAGGGTCTTCAGTTCCGCCGGGGAGAGGTCCTCCGTGGTGATCACGCACTTCATGACCCCGCCGTCCCGGATCTTCCGGGTAATCTCCCGGGTGTCCACATCATAGACGCCGGGGACGCCCATTTCCACCAGCCACTCGTCCAGGGTCTTCGAGCACTGCCAGTTCGACGGCTTGAAACACACGTCCTTCACCACCAGCCCATAGGCATGGATCCTGTCCGACTCATTATCTGTATCATTCACGCCGTAATTCCCGATCAAAGGGTAGGTCATGGTAATGACCTGTCCGCTGTAGGAAGGATCCGTCAGCGTCCTCTGGTAGCCGGTCATGGCCGTGTTGAACACCAGCTCCCCCACCCGGGTCGCTTCCGCGCCGAAACCCTTTCCCTTATACAGGGTCCCGTCTTCCAGGTAAATCAATCCTCTCATTCCAAGAAGCTCCTTTCTGTACACTTGGGGAAAGTATACTATACCATGGAAATATATTCAACACGATTTCGAGAAATCTTAGCTGAGCCAAACGCTCATAAATTCCCAGCTTTCCTTGTAAATATAAGCCTCTTGGGCAGTTAGCGCTGAAAGAAACCGGAAAATTTATATGAATAATTTCAAAAAAGCCTTGATATTTATTCACGCCCATGCTATATTGTCACCAAGCTGTTAATTATTCAATTTCTTTTATAATTATTCGGAGGGGATCCAATATGGCAAAAGAAAAAATCATTCTCGCTTATTCCGGCGGGCTGGACACTTCGGTGATCCTGACATGGCTCCAGAAGGAACACAATTATGACGTCATCGCTGTCTGCTGCGACGCCGGCCAGAGAGAAGACTTCGACGCGGTGAAGAAGAAGGCCCTGGCCACCGGCGCCAGCGAGGCCATCGTCCTGGACATCCGCGAGGAATTCATTACCGATTATATCTATCCGACCCTGAAGGCGGACGCCATCTATGAGGACGACTACCTGCTGGGCACCTCCATGGCCCGGCCCCTTATGGCCAAGAAGCTGGTGGAGATCGCCGAAGAGAAGGGCATCTATAAGATCTGCCACGGCTGCACCGGAAAGGGCAACGACCAGGTCCGGTTCGAAGCCACCATTAAGGCCCTGAACCCCGCCATCCAGGTTATCGCCCCCTGGCGGAGCTGGGACTTCCAGTCCAGAGAAGACCTGATCCAGTACGCCCATGAGAACAACATCCCCATCAGCCAGACCACGAAGAAGATCTACTCCCGGGATGAGAACATCTGGCACATCAGCCACGAGGGCGGCGAGCTGGAAAATCCCTGG
Source organism: uncultured Eubacteriales bacterium (assembly GCA_902784035.1). Taxonomy (GTDB): domain Bacteria; phylum Bacillota; class Clostridia; order Peptostreptococcales; family Anaerovoracaceae; genus Aminicella. The sequence goes on along the minus strand of CACZTH010000073.1, from coordinate 5,676 downwards.
AACGAGCATAAGCCGACCATTCACGTCCTGTCCTGCACCCCGGAGGACGCCCCGGACAAGCCGGAGTATGTGGCCATCGACTTCGAGAAAGGCATCCCTGTCGCGGTGGACGGCGAGAAGCTGGCTCCCATCGACCTCCTGACCAAACTGAACGCCATGGGCTCCCGGAACGGCGTGGGCACCATCGACATCATCGAGAACCGTCTGGTGGGCATGAAGTCCAGAGGCGTCTACGAGACCCCGGGCGGCACCATCCTCTACCAGGCCCACCGGGATCTGGAGAAACTGATCCTGGACCGCGACACCCTGGCCTATAAGAAGATCGTTTCCCAGAAGTTCACGGAGCTGGTCTACGACGGTCTCTGGTTCACCCCGCTGCGGTCGGCCATCAGCGCTTTCGTGGATGTGACCCAGGAGAATGTCACCGGGAAGGTGAAGATGAAGCTCTATAAGGGCACGGCCTATCCGGTGGCCAGCCAGTCCCCCTATTCCCTGTATAATGAGGAATTCGCCACCTTCAGCGCCGACGAAGTCTACAACCAGCACGACGCCGAAGGCTTTATCAACCTCTTCACCCTGCCGCTTAAGATCAGGGCCATCCAGAGACAGTCTCTGGAAGGCGTTCCCGAGTCCCAGAAGGCTCTGGGCCAGAAGATCCTGAAGGGCGGCGACTTTAAGGAGTGATCCCCTCCGCCGCCCGCCGGGCCCTGAAGGCCCGGCGGGAGACGAGAAGAGGATGCGCCGCGGACAGCAGAAACTGTTCGCGGGGCATCCTCTTTTTTTCGCGGCGGCGGAACGTCCGCCCGGGAGATATTTGTCAGACTCCTTCCGGTCAGAAACGGTCCCGGCGGCTCTCGCCATTCGCGTCCGGGAAAGTGATGCGGATCCGGGTCCCCTTCCCCTCCGCGCTGTCCAGCTCCACCTTCGCGTTGTGGTACATGGCGCCGTGCTTCACGATGGAGAGCCCGAGGCCCGTCCCGCCGACCTCCTTCGAATGGCTTTTGTCCACCCGGTAAAAGCGCTCAAACACCCTGGCTTGGGATTCCTTCGGGATCCCGATGCCGGTGTCCTTCACCTCCAGGAAGGGACCGTCCGGCCCCCTGCCGATCCTGACATAGACAGTCCCATTCTCCCGATTGTACTTCACCGCGTTGTCGCAGAGGTTATAGACCATTTCTTCCAGGATCTGGGGAACGCCCTCGATCGTCTCCCGGTGGCCCAGGACCTGGCAGTCCACCCCTCTTTTCTCCGCCGCGGGCCGGACGCTGTCCAGGCAGTCCTCCGCCAGCTCATAGAGGTCCACTTCCTCCTTCCGGGCGGCCACCTCATTCTCATCCATCTGAGACAGTTTAATGATGTCCCCGACCAGGGTGATCAGCCGCTGGGACTCGGTGTAAATCTTTCCGGCGAACCTGCGGACATCCTCCGGCCGGGCGATCCCGTTCTCGATGATCTCCGCGAAGCCAGAGATGGAGGTCAGCGGCGTCTTCAGCTCGTGAGAGACATTGGCGGTAAATTCCTTCCGGAATTCCGCCTCCCGCTCCTTCTCCTCCACGCTGCTGGTCAGCAGGTCAATCTGCTCGTTCAGAGCGTGATTCTGCTGGTCGATCTTCTGAAGCATGGGATCCAGCTCCTGGTAGTGGGGCGCGCCCAGAGGCGCCTTCATGTCGATCTGGTTCAGGGGCTGGATGATCCGGCGGGAGATACGCCCCGCCATGAAAATAGAGATGATCACGATCACCAGGAGGACCGCCGCCTCCGCCGGCAGCATCATGATCAGGAGGGAGATCACGGTACGCTGGTCCCGGGCCATCCGCAGGACATCCCCGTCCCTCAGCCGGACGGCGCAGTAGACCGACTTCCGGGACAGGGTCTCCGAATACCGCTCATCCATGGCATAGCCGTCCGCCAGGGCGCCGGCCACTTCCGGCCGGTCCCGGTGGTTGGGCATGGTCGCGGGGCTGACATTCGTATCCGCCTTCACGACCCCCTTAGGTGAGATCAGGGTAAGCCGGGTCCGATCATCCAGCTTCACCCTGCTCAGGTATCCCGCTCCCTCCGCCTCCACGGCCGCCGCGGCCATGTAGGTGTCGTTCTTCAGGTTTCTCTTATATTCCCTGTCGTTCTGTTTATAGACGATGGCGAAAAGCATCGACAGGCTCAGGATCAGAACGGCCATCGAGGCGCCGAAGATGCCCAGGAAGATCCGCCTTCTCATACACCCTCTCCGATCCGATAGCCGATGCCGCGCACCGTCTCGATCATGCCGCCGGCTTCACCCAGCTTCTGCCGGAGGGACCGGACGTGGACATCCACCGTCCTGCTCTCCCCATCGAAGGCATAGCCCCAGATCTTCGTCAGCAGCTGGTCCCGGCTGAAGACGATCCCCTGGTTCTCCATCATCAGGCGAAGGAGCTCGAACTCCTTATAGGTCAGAGCGACTTCCCGCCCGTCTACCATCACCCGGTGCTTTTCCGGGCTCAGGGTCACCTTCCCGACCGTGAACACCGATTCCTTCGAGACGCTGCCGGCCCGTCTGAGCAGAGCCTTCACCCGGGCAATCAGCTCCATCATGCCAAAGGGCTTCGGCAGATAATCATCGGCGCCGCTGTCCAGGCCGATGACCTTGTCATACTCCGAGCCCCGGGCCGTGATCATCATGACCGGCACCGAGGCGGTCCGTCCCCGGCTCCGGAGCTTTTTCAGAATATCGAGGCCGCTCTCCTCCGGCAGCATCACATCCAGCAGGATCAGGTCCGGCACCTGCTTCTCCAGGGCCTCCCAGAACTCCGACGGCCTGCCGAAGCCATTCGTCTCATAGCCCTCATTATTCAGCGTATACAGCACCAGTTCCCGTATGCTCTCATCATCTTCCACGAAGTAGATCAAAACAGCCTCCCCGCGCCTTCCGGCCCGGCCATATCATCAGTGTATACTTATACATGATCAGTGTACGACAGTCTCCCCTCCACCTCAAGCGCGGCGAAGAAAAGGACATGTAAAATCTATGTAAAATCTCCGCGCGCATTGTCTCCCGCCCCAGGTCAGCCGGCCATGACCGAGCGAGGAACCTTACGAAATCCGTTCATCCTCTCCAGAGCAGAGCTCCCGTCCATGGCGCCGTTCCGAATTGAAAAAACTGTCCCCGGGGCCCTGAGGCCCGTCCGGGAACAGTTCCATTACTCTTACATCTCATTCACCCTGGGACGCCGGACAGGGAGGCACGTCCTCCCCGTAGAAGGACATGAACAAAGGCGACCGCAGCCCCTCGATCAGCGGCTTCTCTGTGATGTTCGCGTCGCGCTGATGCACCAGGAAGCAGGGCTCCAGGTCCCCCTTCGCGTTGATGCTGCAGAAGTACCTGCCTCCCGCCACACAGCCCCCGATGATCTTCCGATCCTTACAGAAGTGGATGGAGAGAATGGGCTTGGTCTGCCGGTAGGCCATGACCCGCCGGTAGACCCGGTCTTCCGCCTCGGACAGGGGGGACTCGAAGAAGACCAGCTTCACCCCGTGGGCGATCAGGTCGTCGAAGAAGGCTTCCTGATCATAGAGATCCTGGTCCTCCGCCTCATAGTAGCAGGTGGCCGCGTAGGGGACCTTCCCCGCCCGGAGCAGGCCAGCGGACCGGGACAGTTCCTCGTCCATGACCGTTCCCTTCACCTTCAGACAGGGGATCAGGTTCTTCACCCGAAGGACCTGCTTCACGAAATCCTCGTCGATCAGGGCTCCGTCGGTCATGGCCATGAACTCACAGTCCTGGTGCTTGTTACAAAGAGCGATGATCTCTTCCTTCGCCCTGAGGGGCTCCCCGCCCAGGAAGATATACATGAAGGTGCCCAGGGACTTGGCCTGCTCGATGACATCGTCCCACTGGTCGAAGCCCAGATCCTCCCCGCTCTCCTCCACGGCGATGGAAATGATCCAGGGGATGTTGCAGCCGTACTTGTCCCGGCTGTCCCTGATCTGGTGGGCCGCCAGGGCGTTGGCGTTAATGACCAGGTTTTCGAACAGCCGCTTCCGGGTCTCATCCTCCAGGTCCGTGAACAGGCTGACCAGAAGCTGGTACCAGTTGCTGTCCTTCCGCTCGATGATCTCCCGGAACAGGGCGCGCTGTTCCACTAATACATCCTTCGTCGTATATTTATCCAGCCAGTCAATCAGCTTGGGCAGGTTCTCCTCCGGATCCCGGTCCAGGAAAGTGTACATGGACATCAGCCCCAGCTTCTTAATCTCATCTCCCACGATGCTCATATCATTTCTCACGGACGGTCCGTCCGTTTTCCTCCCCGCTATAGAAAGTAGCGGAAATCTGTTCCGCCCGCAATACACAATCAGGCCGCTTTGTCGTGATTCGGCCGCCGACCGGGCCGACGACCAGGCCGACGACCGTCAGACGCCGTCCCCCGGCAGCGCGCCGGCCCGCCTCGGTCCGCACGGCGAAGAGCGGACCCTCCCCCGTCATTTCCAGTCGAAGGGACTCCGGTCGGCCTTCTCTAAGTTCTCCACACTGAAGGCCATGGTCCCGCCTACCGCCTCATAGAGCCTGTCCAGATCCCTGATGAATTCCTCCGGCATGCCGGAAGCGATCCACTCTGTCAGGACCCCCACTACCGCGTAGGTATAGATGTTCACGATGAAATCCTGATCCTTCTCCGAGATCCGGTGTTCCTCCATGACCTGATCCATCAGCTGGCGGAAGGCAGGGCGGAAAAGCTTCGTCATGAACTCATCCAGCTCCCGCCGGGTCAGGGAATAGTAGGTATTCATGGTGAAGGACCGGTCCTCCCGGAGATCCGACATGATGCGGAGCAGGATGTTCTTCCAGTTGCCCAGAGTAATCCCGTCCTCCATATAAGCCCTGGACCGGTCGACGAAGATCCACTCCACGAGGTCATAGACGTCGTGAAAATGGTAATAAAAGGTCTGCCGGTTGACCCCGCAGTCATCGGTAATATCCCGGACCGTGATCTTATCCAGCGTTTTCTTACTTAATAACTTGATGAGCGACTGAGCCAGGGCTCGTTCTGTCTGTACAGACATAGTCTCTCCTTCATGTCACAGTTCTATCGGAGCAGGACCGCCCGGTGCAGGAAGGCTTCATAGCCCCGCTTGGTCTCGAAGACGTCCGCCTGACTCACAGCCTCCCAGGGAGAGTGCATGCTGAGAACGGCCACGCCGCTGTCCACCACATTCATACCGTAAAGAGCCAGGATATAGGCGATGGTGCCGCCTCCGCCCAGATCCACCTTTCCCAGCTCCGCGGTCTGGAAGTTCACGCTCTCCTCAGCGAAGATGTTCCGGAGCATGGCCAGGTACTCGGCGTTGGCGTCGTTGGAGCCGGACTTGCCCCGGGCGCCGGTGAACTTATTGAAGACCATCCCGCCGCCCAGCCTGGCCACATTCTTCTGGTCGAAGCTCTGGGCGTAAAGGGGGTCGTAGGCGGAACTGACGTCAGAGGACAGCATGTTGCAGTTCTGCAGGCAGTGCCTGACCGCCAGGTCTCCCGTCACCCCCAGCAGAGTCAGGACCTCCGCCACAGTATTCTCAAAGAACCGGGACTGCATGCCCGTGGCGCCGACCGACCCGATCTCTTCCTTATCCACCAGGATGCAGCAGGCGGTCCGCCTGACCGACGGCACCTCCAGCATGGCCTGGTAGGAGGTATAAGCGCAG
>CACZTH010000072.1 GCA_902784035.1 uncultured Eubacteriales bacterium | reverse complement strand
TAAAAAGTCTACGTAGGAGGAGGTAGCTTTATGAGCAAGATCAACATTGGGATCATGGGACTGGGCACGGTGGGCGGCTCTACCTATGACATTCTCACGAAGAACAGGGATCTGATCACCGCCCGGACAGGCATCGATTATGAGATCCACCGGGTCCTGGAGATCAAGCAGGAGAACATCCTGAAGCACGGCGTTGACCCTGCCATCGTCACCGATCAGGTGGAGAAGGTCATCGAGGCTGACGACCTGGACATCGTGGTAGAGGCCATCGGCGGCATGGAGCCGGTCAGCACCTGGATGATCACCGCCATGGAACATGGCATCTCTGTGGTGACCCCGAATAAGGCCGCCATCGCGGCGCAGTATGACCGGTTCCTGGGCGCGGCGGAGAAGAACGGAGTTCAGTTCCGCTATGAAGCCAGTGTGGGCGGCGGCATCCCTGAGCTCACCGCCATCATGGAATCCCTGGCAGGCAACCGGTTCCTGGCCGTATCCGGCATCGTGAACGGCACCACGAACTACATCCTGACCCAGATGGGCGATTTCGGCCTTTCCTACGAGGAAGCCCTGAAGGACGCCCAGGCGAAGGGCTTCGCGGAGAAGGACCCCACGGCAGACGTGGAGGGCATCGACTGCGCCAATAAGCTGACCATTCTGATGAAGCTCTGTTTCGACCAGTACATCAAGCCGGACCAGATTCCCAGGACCGGCATCACCCAGATCACGAAAGCCGATCTGGACGCCGCGGCGGCGAAGGGATGCCGGGTCAAGCTCCTGGTCCAGGCCAAGCTGGATGAGGCCGGGAAGCTGACATACTCCGTGGCGCCCACAGAGCTCCCGAAGGACCACCCTCTGGCCAGCGTGAATAATGAATTCAACGCCATCTATGTCACCGGCGACGCCGTCGGCGAGGTCATGTTCTACGGCAAGGGCGCGGGTCCTGCCACCGGCAGCGCCATCGTGGGCGACATCCTGCACATCATGAGAGACCTGACGATCGGAGGGCGGAAGTAAATGAGTCTTTATGAAGAATGGAACGAGCTTCTGAACAACCAGACAGAAGCCACCCTGAAGGATTTCTGGGAGGAATACGCGACCGCGGAGAAGACCATCTACGCCTGGATCCTGACCCACATGGACCAGCCCCTGACCGGTACCGTGAAGGAGCTTTCGGAGAAATTCTCCTGCCGGCCCGTCATCTTCACTGGTTTTCTGGACGGCGTCCAGGCCAGCCTGAAAGAGGGAGAGACCCTGAAGCCGGAAGACGCGGCCGAAGACATGAAGGTATCCATTTCTGTGGATCCGGAGAAGCTCTATTATAATATGGAGAAGGCGGAAGCCACCCACCTCTCTTCCCTGCCGGAATGGGACGGAGTCCTGTCCGCCGGCAAGCGGGCCGAGCTGGAGAAGACTTATAAAAGGTCGAAGATCTACCACGCGCCGAAGAAGCCCGGCCGCAACGACCCCTGCCCCTGCGGGAGCGGCAAGAAATATAAAAACTGCTGCGGGAGGAACGCCTGAATGAAGCGGCCCGACCAGAAGTATCATACTTTCTTATTCGATTTCGACGGCACGGTCCTGGATACGAACGAACTGGTCTTTCAGTCCTTCCAGCATACCTACCAGGTCCTGACCGGCCACCCCGGCGACCCCGCCGAGATCCTGCCGACTTACGGCGAGAAGCTGGACGACATCCTGGCCCGCTTTTTCCCGGAGACACCAGTAGAAGAGTCCCTGTCCATCTACCGGGGCTATCAGGCGCGACACTCTCAGGACAGTATTACCCTGTTCCCGGGCATCCTGGAAACCATCGACCAGCTGAGAGACCGGGGCATGAAGATGGCTCTGGTGACCTCCCGTCACTGGACGACGGCCAAGCAGTACCTGGACCAGTTCGACCTGTTCGATCGTTTTCAGGCCGTGATCACAGAACGGTCCACGAAGGCCCATAAGCCGGACCCCGCCCCCATCCTGAAGGCGCTCCAGGAGCTGGACGCCCCGCGTGAAGGGGCCCTCATGATCGGGGACAGTAAGAATGACCGCCGCTGCGCGAAGAACGCCGGCGTAGATTTCGCCCTGGTGAGCTGGGCCCTGGCCATGGATCCATCGGCAGACCACGGCGAAGACGCGCCGGACCTGATCCTTCAGCGGGCGGAGGATCTCCTGGATCTGGCGGAATAATAATCGCCTTACGAACATATGAAAACCGGCGCCTGAGGCGTCGGTTTTCGTATGCTGCCGTTTTATAGCAAAGTCCGCCGGAATGGGCCCTCTCGGGGGGGGCGCCAGCGTGGGCCGCTGTGTACCTGCCTGCCCGTCACGGCAGGCGTCCCGCTCACGCCCGCGGCCGGGGATGCTGCATCTCCTCGCCCATGGCGGAAGCGAATTTCTCCATCCACTCCGAGATATGGATCTGCTGAGGACAGACACGCTCGCAGGAACGACAGCCGAGGCAGGCGGAGGGATGTTCCTCTTCCGGCATGGCGGACAGGGCCATGGGCGTGATGAAATCCGTTCCTGTTGTAGAGGTCAGCTGGTTGTACATGGCCAGGAGCCTCGGAATATCCAGCTCCTGCGGGCAGTGGCTGACACAGTAGTGACAGGCCGTACAGGGGATGGCCGCGGCGCCGATCATCTGATCCGTGATCTTCATCAGGCCGTCCATCTCTTCCTCATTCAGCGGCCGGTCTTCACAGAAGGTCTCGATGTTCTGCTTCAGCTGATCCAGGCTGCTCATCCCGGACAGGACCATCGTGACCTCCGGAACAGACTGAAGGAACCGGAAGGACCAGGCGGCTATAGACTCCTCCGGGCGGAGCCGGCGCAGGGCCTCCTCCTGGCTGTCCTCCAGCCTGCAGAGGCGGCCGCCCCTCAGGGGCTCCATGACCCAGACGGGAATCCCGTATTCCTTCAGCAGTTCGACCTTCGCCTTCGCGTCCTGGAACTTCCAGTCGAAATAATTCAGCTGCAGCTGGCAGAACTCCATATCCTTTCCGTACTTCTCCAGGAATGCCTTCAGGACCGGCATCTCCCCATGGCAGGAGAAGCCGAGATGACGGATCCGGCCCTTCTTCTTCTGCTCGATCAGATAACTGTAGGTGCCATATTTCTCGTCATCCAGGTACTGCTGGATGTTCAGATAGAGTACAATATTGTTCGCAAAAGTGAATAGTAGAAAAGCCATTGAGGCTCGTGTAAAATGATTAGCGACC